>CAZUNS010000093.1:0-1837 GCA_964621655.1 uncultured Candidatus Saccharibacteria bacterium
TTTTCTGGTAATTCAGACATAACCTCGCATCCCGTCCGTAATTAACTTTTATTTCTACTATCATATTATCGCGTCTCCGGCAAAAAGTCAACCGCGTTTTTCTGGTGTTTTCCACCGAAATAACGGCGGTCATGGCAAAAGTGTTGTAAAAAATACATGCAAAAATCTCTTGAAATTTTTGCATAATACGCTTATGGGAAAAAGGCGAGTTCTACGCTATGAAATAGAGATGATGACGGGGCTTCTGTCGTAAGTTCTCATGTTTGATAGGTGTAGATGTCGGGTGATAGGCTGTCGGTGTTTAATCGTGGGAGATTGTAAAAAATTGGGCGTCTCTTTGCGAGACGCCCGGGGTTTAGTCGTACATTATATTGTAAAAGGGGACGGAGATGGAGCCGTCAGAAAAGAATACATCGAGCGACGTATCGGCGAAATATTCAGATCGTTCGGCTTCGGGGGTGGGATAGTAGGTAACGATAGTATTCCCGTTGATGTTGCTGGCATATTCCTTCGGCATGATGTTGATGTCTCCCATGCTGGCAATATTCAGCATACAGCGATGAATGAGACGAACATTTTCGGGAAAATGCTCTTCAAGCTGTACCGAAATCACGCCAGTACGTCCTGCTGAGAGTATGCCGCTGTAAATATGGTTGATACTGTACTTGGCGGCCATCGGATAGGTGATCGGCTGAGCGTTCTGAGTGCGGGCGCTATAATCAGTAATAATACGATAATAGCAATCCGTCTCTACCAGATAGAACGGTTTCTGACGCAGCTCGTTAATGTTGAGACTGCTGTCGGTCACCGCGCTTACCCAACTTCCGTCGGGCAGCTGGTAAAGCGTGACAGGGTCGACCGGCTGCCAGTTGATCGGCTTGCCAGTCTCGCCGTCCGTCTCCTTGGTGTACTCGAAGGTAAACGGGTGGTCGATGTGGACCGTGCGGCACATGTACATGGTCGGCCACGGCATATGCGGCGGCTCGGGATTGACATCGAAGGCCAGCAGCTCGGGCGGCTCATTCAGTATTAGCCGCGGTGCCGGGGGCTCGTTGGCGATGGATCTTTCGTTGTCCAGAGCATTGGCGCCAAGAGAGCAGCCAATCAGCAGGGCGGCAACCAGGAACAGAGTGGACAATTTCTTCATTTACAGAATCTCCCTTCAATTTAGCTGTACTGATAAGGTGCAAACATCGCTTCCTTATGGCGACGTTCTAGATTTCGCAGCTTTATCAGCTACTGTCTTCATTGTAGCACAGATTGGCAATTTTGTCAATAGTACATAAGCGGTTTGGCGAGATTTTTGGAGAAAATGCCTATGTTTCCCTGTTGAATTGGCTGAAAATAGTCAAAATTCTTTGACTTTTCTGCTAATGTGTGGTAAAATAGAAAGATAGAAAGATAGGACCTTAATATTACGAGATTAGGGACGAATCTATAGAAGGGGGTAAAATATGATTTGGCTTACTGGACTTAGTGCGCATGCGACACTGGACTGGCTGAAAATGGCTTTGTGGATGGTGCTGAATGCGGCGTGGCAGATAGTGGTAATTCTGATACTGTGGATAATCGTATCATTTTTGGGGCTGATATTGTCGGTAACTCCGGGCGTCATCTATATGATTTGTAAAAAACTTGACGACAAAAATGCTATGCCGTATTGGATGGATTTGGCGACGAGTTTGATGATATTGGTTAGTTTGGTTGCCGCTATGGTGGCAGCTGTCGTGACTGCTTGGGTGCGACTCGGTGTGGTGGGCACAATTGCCGTGGCGGGTTGTATGTATATAATTTCAAGAATTATCAGAAAATAAAGGTTTGCCGAATGGTCTCGTAT
>CAZUNS010000093.1:1937-3278 GCA_964621655.1 uncultured Candidatus Saccharibacteria bacterium
GGAGAGTTTTTATTGTAGGATTGGTGATATTACACGTCTATGGCTTGCCCACGCTTCAAACTTTGCTAAGGTAATGCCACCACGCTTTCAGGATATTGGGCATATCGTTGGCCTCATGTATCGTCGGGGAATCTTTTGCCCATTTGTAAAAAAGGACATTAACAATAAAATATATCACCGCTGAAATAAGCGCTATAGTTACGCCTGTGCTGGCGTTTTTGGTCAGTGCCCAGAAGAAACAGACCTGGAAAGCTATCCAGAATGGCACAGCTATGACCAACTTCACTATCCTAAATACCAGAAGCATACGTTGGCGTTCGGCACGTTGCAGCGCGAACCCGACGAAGCTCAGCAGTGTAGGGATAAATAGCACCACTGCCAGCACAAGGGCGACGGTTACTGTGATGTACATAACCTGAATTGTGATCTGAGGCAAATTGTTCCAGATGAAGCTTGCTGTGTCATTAAATCTTGATGCAAATCCTTCCATTTTTTACCCCCTAATATAAAGATTGAGATTTTTCGGAATTACTGGAGTTTGTGCCCAGCGCTCGTGAGAGCGTCTTGCGAGCTAATCTTGTATGCTTGGCGCATTTGACTAGCTGGCTTGATTAATATATCTATTCTCGACTAGTTGGCTTTGCTCACTCTATTACATCACCATCCTTTTAATGTGCGGCTGTTTTGTAAGAACTTAGCCCAACAGCTCATTTTTATAATTATACTATATCTAGGCGCTTTAGTAAAGGGGCGGACTCTGTTGGGCGCTGCTCGGACTTGCTAAAGATGACTAGATATTGGTCAAATTAGATCAAAAAGCATAAACAGTATTGACAAGAATGACGATGCGTGCTATAATGGAAGTATAAGCTCTTTAAAAAGCGAGATTTATTATGTTTTGGGGAGGTAAAACATGAATTGGTTTAGTGAATTGTATCTGCATAGGTTGCCGGAATGGTGTAGTGCGACTTTGCGGCCCTTCTTGTGGTCGGCGTGGCAGTACATCGTGATGCTCATCCTTTGGGCAGTCGTATCGGCTATAGGTATCGTGCTGGCTGTAGTGCCGGTCTACATCTACATGCGCCGTAACTATATCGACGAGTTTAAAGATGCGCCGCGTTGGGTGAAAGCACTGACCTGTGGTTTGATGGTTATCGTCCTGATTGTAACTACGACGCTGAGCGTTGCGGCGATATGGTTGCAGTTTGGCTGGATGCTGGCGGTCATAACGATTGGAGGGGCTGTCATCGCGTTTATGGCGTATCTACGTATGTCGGGACTATGATTTTCTTTAACCCATCTCGCAGTAATCGCTCTTTCTTCGGAAAGGGCGATTTTTAT
>CAZUNS010000094.1:0-3271 GCA_964621655.1 uncultured Candidatus Saccharibacteria bacterium
GAGTGCAGATCTTAATCCAAATGAAGCAATCCCCAGCCTTTCGACTGGGGATTTTGATGGTTACTTTTACTCTTAAAATCTGATGGCAGAACAGACTATCCGAAAAATTCTGTTCGCCAGTTTCAAATCGTACCCAGAGATGCATGCGTGGTAGGTCGTGCCATTCGTGGCCTTAAGAATAAAACCACCAGGATAGTCGGCGGAGTCTCCGACGAAAATGTTCGCCCGTTCAGCACAGACGATCAGATTGATGAGAGTACTGAGATCTTCGCGACCGTAAATCTCTTTCGTCGGGCGTTTATCATCTTTTAACGTGTAGCTGGACTTGCTGGCATTGTTAGAAACAGATTTTTGAAAACGTTTCTTGTTTGCCATAAAAATCAGGCGTAACAGTTCTCGGGCAATCTCTAAGTCGCTGTATTGGATATCGTAGTGGATTTCTATGCCGTAATCGTAAGTTGATGTGCACAGTCGCAGTACAGCATCCTCGACAAGTTCATCCTCTGGAACGGTAGTAGCGGACATTTTCATCGCCGCAGCCAGCTCGCAGATGGCAGCAATCGTATCCATCTTGGACGGGGGAATTGAAACAGAACTCATTATAAACTCTCCTTTTCAAATAGAATGTAGATTTCTTCTTTTGGATAGTATTAGACCACTTTGTACAAAAATGATCTGATTTCTACCCAAAAGAAACCACTAGCAAAGTAACCGAAAAGTGCTAGGCAATAATACCCATACTTTCATTATAGTACACATATGTAAAAAGTCAATAGCAAAATCATATTCTAGCGCAAAAAGAAGCGCTCATGCTCCGAGAAATTATGCTCGGAGATCTTCAATCATTTGGAATTGACCAGTCTGCTGGTAATCTAAGTAGCCTTGCAAAATCCTTTTAGCCCAGGGTGTAAGTTTCATGGCAAGAGCGTCTTCTATGTTATACCAGTCATTCTGAGTGACTTCTTCTGTATCGGTTTGTTCGCCTTCGGCTTGCCAAGTTTTTACATAAAAGCATAGGGTAAAAGGTTGCGTTTCGCCGTCTTGATATTTAAAAATGCGCTGTGGGCCGGATATCGCGGCAAAGGGAATTAGTTCGCTTTCCTTAGCAGTAATGCCACCTTCTTCAAGTAGTTCATGGCAGGCAGCGCTTGCCCAAGAATCGCCTTCTTCTACATGTCCACCAATACAGCTCCAGCCATTGACGTGGGGTGCATAAACTAGTTTAACCTGACCTTCGGAATTAATCGGCAATACATCGACAGTTGTAGTAATGATGCGCATATTACCGACTTTTTGGCGCAATTTCCAAACGTGAGAGCCAACGTAACTCATTTTTTCTCCTACTTATGATTTGATTATAGCATAAAGTGCTGTGTCGGGTCTTGATTTAAGATGGTCTTGTTGTACAATTCTCAAACAAAAAGAGTAGCGCCATGCGTAAATAAGAAGGGAATGTGCCCAATATTAGGCAACGCGTTGCTCTTTTGTACGGAAAAACTCCCCCGTATGGTGGGGGAGTGCTATGGATATTTTGTAAAATTAGTGCAAATCCAGACCGAAAGTAACTGCCAACCAGTGTCCGAAACCTTTCAGATCCTTGCGGCTATAACCTGCCTTCACGAAGAGATCACCGTAGTAGCCGTTGATGTAGGATTTCTCGTACCACCACGGGTCTTCTCCGTCGTAATTGTCCTTGAGCATTGTGCCACGAATGAAGCTAATTATCCGTCGGATAATAATCATCAAGCATATCCCCTTTCCGATATAAACCAAGCTATGGTTTGTGCATGTCGGTTTTACTGGTTTTGTAGCTTCGTGTGCACCGATAGGGAACATGCCCTACTTCACGCAGTCGAGAAATCTCCGTCGGATTCGGTGCATGTGTGATTTTGTCGAGATGAATCTCCGGGGCGGGACACTGTGCCCTAATAAGATGACCGGACATAGGCTGTATCTCCTTTCTTTAACACATCATTGTAAACCAATCCGCCGCACAGGGCGATTCTAGGAGTCTTCCTTTTTCCGGAAATCATGATTTTCTCTGCAGATCATTTTAATGATATTGCTGGCCAGAGCAATATCATTGCCAGAATAGAGATGGGAAGGCTGCTTGTTCTTAGGATGAAGTTCCAGAAGCTTAGTCCCCGTCTTCTCGCCCGGGACAAGATTGACGTCGATATTGGCGATCGCGGAATAGGCTCCCAGCGCCATTGCGTCGGAAATATCAGCGAGTTCAAAGCTTTCCGGCAGCGGATTCAGCTCTTCCTTGGGCGGCTCCGGTATATCGAAGTCAAGTATACTGTCCGATACCTTGTCGCCGACGAAGAAGTCCTTATTGGCCATGAAGACATTATGCAGGATGCGCAGGACCGAGCTAAGCTGGTCAGTGCTGACGTATACTGCGTGCGTTACGGAAAATACGCACAGTACGGCGTCTTGATGCCCGATTGCGGTGGGGAGCTTAGTGGTAACTTTTAAGCCCATTTTGGTGGCCAAGGTTGTGATACCGACAATCGCATTGATGTGCTCTTCAGAGTAGTAATTCATCTTCTCAATCTCTCCTTTTGGATAGTATTAGACCACTTTACGCGAAAATGATCTGATTTCTACCCAAAAGAAACCAATAGCAAAATAACCAAAATGTACAAGATGCTAGCATCTATATCTCCATTACAGCAAAATTTAGCCAAAAAGTCAATAGGAAAGTCATATTCTTGCGCAAAAAGAAAAGCTTGCCGAAAAGCTAAAGTTCGATTATAATAGAAATGTTTACATAGCATAATTTAGATCCAACGAATGTTTTATTTTCGCGGTAATGATAAATTACGGATGATATACGGCACCATAGGGATAGCCGTTTATCCGCAATTTTCCGTGAAAGTTCGTTGGATGTGCTATGTAAACACCTTATGGTGTCGTTTTTTGTTAAGGACAAAGAAAAGTTAAGATTTAATCCTTCGACACGGGATTGATTGCGATAAAAGCATAGAGAAGTCAGGCTTGCTCGTTTACTTAGGAAATGGAATACGCCTAAGTAGGGAAGAAAATTAAGACTTTATTTATATTATTCTTTGGGCTATATTGTTCTGCCTAGAGAATAGTAACAATATGCTAGCTTCTTGATGTTCTAATTCCATAACAAAAAATAAGAGTCTTGTAATGCATTGGACTTTCTAAGTTTTGTGCTGCAGATGCCATTTGGGAACATATATATCTATATATCCTAAAGGAGGGCAAAGATGCTAAAACCTATATCAAGGTTAAGATCTAT
>CAZUNS010000095.1:0-3186 GCA_964621655.1 uncultured Candidatus Saccharibacteria bacterium
GTGGAGTTTTGGACTGACCGGAAATATTATAAAAATGTTGTAAAAATTACAACAGAAATTGGTGTACGTTGGGGCTCGCATGCGCAAGAAGGGAATCGACGGATTCCATATATTCGGGTACGGCGAATCTGGGCGGGGAAATTCCGTCGCTACGCGGGATGGACGTGGAAGGATTGGTTCCGGCATATCGATATCGTGTTTAAAGATTTGATTTTTGGTAATATTATAGGATTCTTTGGTTTTGTTGGGGGGATTGTGCAGAGTTTTTGGCGGCTGTTACTACCAAAGAAACGCCCAGATGTAATTTTCTTGAAGGGTGGTTTCGTAGGGCTGCCAGTAGGGCTGATGGCGCGGAAATTTAAAATTCCGTATATTGTACATGAGTCGGACATGGTGCCAGGGCTGGCGAATCGTGTTTTGATGGAGCATGCAGCGGTAATTGCGACGGGCTGGGAAGGTCTCAAGAGTGATAATTGTGTGGTGCATGTGGGGGTGCCAGTAGCGCCGGAGTTTAAGGAAATTACCGAAGCGCAGCAACGTAATTTGAAGAAAGATTTTGGGTTTGATCCAGAACGGCCGTTGGTGGTAGTAACGGGCGGTAGCCAGGGTTCGGAAAATATTAATGAAGCGATGCGGCAGATTTTGCCGGAGATGTTGAAATTTACAAGTGTGGGGCTAGTGGCAGGTCGTAAATATTACGAAGAAATCGTAGAGCTGAAGCGGTACGAGGAATGGGAAAAGGCGAAATTGCAATCTAATTTCCGAATGTGGGAATTTAACTCGGCAATGTATGAATTATTGGGTGCGGCGGATGTAGTAGTGAGTCGCGCAGGAGCAACTACGATTGCTGAGCTGGCGGCGCTAGGGAAAGCAGTGATTTTGGTGCCGTTTGAACGTCTACCGGGCGCGCATCAACTAAAAAACGCCGAGCAAATGAGTGAGCTAGGTGCGGTGGTGATGGTGCCGGATGCTAAGATGGTAAAAGATCCGAATATTTTGTTGGATGCGGTACGACATTTGGTGCGCTCGCCCCGTGAACGTAAAGATTTGGCGGAGCGCTTGCATGCTGAAGCGAAGCTGGATGCGGCTGAGCGTTTGGCGAGAATTGTGATAGAGGTGGGTGAGCATCGCGAAGAAGCGGTGGCGGAAGTGCGTAGGATACATTCGCAGCGCAAGGCTGCTCAAAAAGATGCTCGCAGAACAGAGAAGATTGCGTATAAGGCCGAGAAAGTTGCCGCGAAAAAGAAGAAAGCCGCTCGTAAAGAAAGTAAAACTGAGAAGAAGGCGGCTCGTGGAAGTGATGAGATGGTGCGCAAAGCTGATGATAAAACATCGCAAGTAACACGGAAAGATAGTAAGACGACTCATAAAACTGCTCCGAAAAAGGTAAGGAAGTAGGGTAGCGGGCAAATGCGTGGGCAGAAATCCAAAATGAAACGAATGCAACGTGGCCAGACGATTGTGGCGGAGCGTGAGCATGCCGAGACCGAGTCGGAGCGGATTCAGGAGCATCAGCGTACTAAGCGCAGGCACAAAGTTTCGGTGTTGTTAGCGATATTGGTGCTAGTGGCGTTAGGCTTATTGATATATATGACTGGCAAAAATGTGGTGGAGCAATACGAGACGGGCGGTAAAGAACCAGAGCTGGAATATACAATCAAGGCGCAAATCGTGGATGAGGATAATCGGGGGAAGATTTCTACGCGAATTAAAAATTATATCGCGCAGTTGGAGCAGGATTTAGCGGATCTGGGCTATATGGTGACGCAGGTGATCTTGCCGACTGGCACAAGTAGGGAATTGTACGTTGATTTGGCGGGGCGGGAGACTTATCTCAAGGTGAATATCGATCGTGATACGGCAGTGACCGCCGAAGACGCTGATCGCACCTTGCGCTATTTGGACGAGCATGATTTGCACCCAACTTATGCGGATGTGCGCGTAGAAGGACGGGCGTTTTATAAATAAAAAATAGAAGTGGGGCCGGACGAACCGGCCCCGGAAAGAGAGGGAGAAAGATGTATGTTGAGACGACAAGAAATGTTTGGGATTGATTGGCTAACCCACTTTACCTAATCAATCGGCAAACGTACCTGCGCCAGCAACGCAATAAAAATTCTTCTCTGAAGGTACCCTAGGCATGCCTAGATATATGGTAGACCTAGTTTTACATTAAATAACTAGTCTATACTTCTATTATAGCATACATTGTAATAAAAATCAAGAGTTTTTGTGGATTTTTGTGGATTTTGTGGGGAAAATGGCGGAAAAAGTTGGATTTTTGAGGGAATTTAGGGTGATTTTCGTTGAGATTATGTGTTTTTAGATATTTTCGTCGATTTTTTGGCAAATTGTTTGCAGGATTATAGGTAGGGCAGTCTTCTCGGCGGCGGTGAAATGCCCAAGCACGAAATCGATATCGCCTAATTGCTGGCGGACGGCAGAATTATTAGTGCCTAGGCGCAGCCGGGGGAACATTTCGGTCTTGAGCTGTTGAGCGACGGATTTTAGGCCATTGTTGCCGGCGCTAGAACCATGCTCACGATAACGAATTTTGCCAAATTCTAGGTCAAAATCGTCGTTGATGACAAGTAAATCTCGGGGGCTAAGTTTATAAAAACGCAAGAAATTTGCTGTGGGGATGCCGGATTCGTTGTAGAAAGATTGGGGCTTAATGAAGATATGATCGCCATCTTTGCACCAGAGTGCGCCCATTTTTTCTTTTTGCCAAGTCAGACCATGGACTTTTGCATAGAAATCTAGTGCTAAAAACCCAAAGTTGTGCCGGGTAAAATTGTATTCATGGCCAGGATTGCCTAGGCCGACGATTAGCTTCATAGGGATATTATAACATGAGATGGGGGATTAAAGTGCTGATTAAGATTTTTGAAGACGCTATTGCTTTACGTTTATAATATTTTTTGCTAAGCTGGGACACAAGAGCGGAAGAATGCTTTGCTAGAGAGAGTCGATGACTGTAAAAGGTCGATTACGAGTTTTTCATTTTAATAAAAGAGAAGGGTGGTGATTATGAAAGGAATCAAATTTACTACAGAAATTCAGTTAACTGAAAATACAGTAATAAAAATTGTTCTCCATCATAAGATGAAGAACAATTAAACTTTCCTAATACCAGCTTAGCACTGAATTAAAATTAAGGCAAGAGCATTTTCCGCTCTTTTTTGT
>CAZUNS010000096.1:0-3185 GCA_964621655.1 uncultured Candidatus Saccharibacteria bacterium
GCTCAGGCAAACGTAGTGGCGGAATATCTGGCTCTGGCATATAGCGGTAATCTTTAGCTTCTTCCTTGCTGCGCTGCCCGGTAGTCTCACCAGTAGCATCGCTCCAGCCCCGTGTCTCCTGGACGACTTCTTCGCCTTTATCGAGAATCTTGCTCTGACGCTTAATCTCATACTCTACCGCTCGCTCTACACTACGGAAAGAGTTTAGGTTTTTTATCTCCGCACGCTTGCCAAGCTTATCACTACCTTCTGGCGCAATACTGATATTCACGTCAAAACGCATGTTACCATTATAGAGATCACCATAAGTCACCCCGGCATAAGTCATCACCCGCCAAAGCTCCTTAGTATACTCACGCGCTTCTGCCGCTGAGTGCATATCTGGCATCGAGACAATCTCTACTAATGGCGTACCAGCGCGATTTAGATCTACGAGCGAATCACCACTTTCGTGACTCAGCTTGCCAGCGTCTTCTTCGAGATGAGCATGTTCTATCCGCACTTTACCGCCACTCGGCAATTCTACATAGCCGGCGCCAATAATCGGATGATATAGCTGCGTAATCTGATACCCCTTTGGTAAATCAGGATAGAAATAATGTTTACGGTCAAAACGGCTCTCTAGATTAATCTCAGAGTTTAGCGCCAACCCAGCCCGCACCGCATAAGCCACGGCTTCTTGATTTAGTCTCGGCAACATGCCTGGCAAACCATAATCCACCGGCGACACGCAAGAATTTGGCTCCTTCATGCGCGCATCATTATCAACTTCCGAAAACAACTTGGTTTTAGTCGCCAACTGTACATGGCACTCGATGCCGATAGTTGGTATGTATTTTTGCTTCTCTGCCATCTATATCGCTCCTAAATCTTTTAAGGCCTGTCGGAAAATCCCCAATGCTTGCCGGGCCTGATTATAACTCACTTCAAAATCACTTTCGTGCACAATTTGGTTGCGCAATTTGTGGGCGTACCAAACTTTGTTTAAGTCCAAAGTACCATTACCAAGTTTTTTTAGCTTTTCGCCCATGCTCTTGCCCGATACCCCCATTTCGTTTAAGGCTTTGTCTAGTAGTTTGTCTGCTTCCAGTACCGAAAAGTTATAGCTACGCGGGTCCGATTCTTCGAGACCGTTCTCAATCTTTAACCAGCGCGCCTGATAAGCTTCTTTGTCGAACTGGTGACGCTTGCTGCTGAGCATCATTGCCACTAGGACAAATAACGCTACTGCGACAATCGCAATCACCAAGAAAATCATCTGGGGCCACATTTAGTCGTTTCCCCCCATAATATCTACATGGTGGTCTTCTGCAACCATCTTCTCACCCCGCATTTGCTTGGCGAAGCGAAGCAAAGCTTGGTCGCTGCGCCGTGGGCCTACCAGCTGCAAGCCCAGTGAAAGTCCTTCTTTAGTCTCGCCAACTGGAATCGCTAAGCCCGGAATGCCCGCCAAGTTGAGCGATACCGACATCATATCTTCTAGATACATCGCTACTGGATTGTCGACTTTCTCGCCAAGTTTGAAGGCTGGATTTGGGCTAACTGGTGTTAGGATAAAGTCACACTGCTCAAAGGCCTTAGCATATTCATTAATAATCAATGTTCGCGCCTTAGCTGCCTTGAGATAATACGCATCGTAAAAACCTGATGATAAGACAAAATTCCCGATCATAATCCGGCGCTTATTCTCTGGCATGAAGCCTTCGTTGCGTGTGTTCTCATAAAGTTCGTCTAGGGTCGCTGACTTTGCACTACGGAAGCCATACCGTACACCATCATGTCGCGAGAGATTACTGGCAACTTCGGCTGGCACGATAATATAATAGGCCGCGAGAGCATATTTTAACGCCGGCATATCTAGATAGACGATTTCGTGCCCCGCCGCCTTTAGCTCTTCTACGGTGCGCGCAAGAGCCGCGCGGATTTCTGGCGCTACTGCATCGTTGTCAAAATCTTTAATAATGCCAATCTTCTTGATTGGATCGTCAAAAGTTTCTTCCTTGCCATAATAATCTGGCAAAGTTGTCATGTCATAGGCGTCTTGCCCAGCCGTAATCTCCATGAGTAAGTCTAAATCATCCGGATTCTCGGCGAAGAACCCGACACAGTCTGTGCTTGATGCCATCGCCACTACCCCATAGCGCGAAATTGCACCATAAGTTGGTTTAATTCCATAGACACCATTGAATGATGCGGGCTGACGAATCGAACCACCCGTGTCCGAACCGGTCGCAAAAGGTACGATCCCGAGTGCCACCGCCACCGCCGATCCGCCCGAAGATCCACCAGCTAC
The DNA here is from genome assembly GCA_964621655.1 of uncultured Candidatus Saccharibacteria bacterium. Taxonomy (GTDB): domain Bacteria; phylum Patescibacteriota; class Saccharimonadia; order Saccharimonadales; family Saccharimonadaceae; genus Nanosyncoccus. The sequence goes on from CAZUNS010000096.1 coordinate 2,294, forward strand.
ACGCTCGGTGTCTTTAGAGTTTTTAGTCGGGCCATAATAGGAGTTCTCGGTAGACGAGCCGTGCGCAAAAGCATCGAGATTGGTCCGGCCAATCATAATCGCACCTTCGTCTTCGAGTTTCTTCACCGAAGTCGCTGTAATTGGACTAGTAAACTCTTCCAGAATGTGCGCCGAAGCGGTGGTTCCGCCTTCTGGGCTCAAGAAGTTATCTTTCAGAGCATACGGCACGCCAGCCAAACGCCCCACATCTTCACCTTTTTTGATCTTTTCGTCAATCTCCGCAGCTTTCTTAATCGCTGCCGTATCATTGATAAAGTTAAAAATATGATATTCGTCTTGATATTGATGCGCCTTGGCCAAAGCTTCTTTGACCAGCGACATCGCACTTACGTCTTTGCTCGCAGTTATCATTTTGCTCCCCTATAATACCTTTGGTACTTTGATTTGATTATCTTTGACTTCTTTGGCCAACCCCAGCAAAGCTTCACGATTGGCTTCTTGCGGCAAGATTTCGTCAGCCCGCCAGACATTCTCCATTTCAAAAACTTGATAAGTCGGCTCCACGCCAGATGTATCTAATTCGTCTAATTGCGAAATATAATCCACAATTCCCTTAATGTCGGACTCTAGCCGACTTGTTTCATCGCCAGTCAACGCAAAATTTGACAACTTTGCGAGATGAGAAATAGTTTCCTGATTAACTTCCATTACTTTATTATACTACATCTTAATTGGTTCGGGGGTCTTTTTGAGTAATTTACTGAACTCCAAAAATGTCGAAACCAAAAAGAGCAGAAAATAATGCTTTATCTTTATTAAATCTGTGATAGAATAGGAATATAAGTTTCTTAATTACCTTTGGCTATAGGCTGAAGGTAATTTTTATTCGGAT
>CAZUNS010000097.1:0-3117 GCA_964621655.1 uncultured Candidatus Saccharibacteria bacterium
TTGGTGAACTTGTCAAAGGGGCGTTTGGGCGATATTAATGCGCAGCTGCTAGGTATGATCTTGGTCATGAAATTCCAAGCTGCCGCCATGAGCCGTGCCGATATCCCCGAAGATGAACGCAAGGATTTCTGTCTATATGTGGACGAGTTCCAGAATTTTGCGACCGAGAGCTTTGAGAGTATTCTATCGGAAGCTCGTAAATATCGACTGAATTTGATCTTGGCGAACCAGTTTATGACGCAGTTGACAGATAAGATTAAGGAAGCAATTTTGGGTAACTGTGGTACGATCTTGTGTGGGCGGATTGGCGTGACGGATGCGGAGCTGATGGAGAAGGCCTTTACGCCGGTGTTTAATGCGGAAGATTTGCATAAGCAAGGGAACTTCCATGCGATTTCGACTGTGATGATGTTTAATCTGCCGTCGTCGCCGTTTACTATGAGTCTATTACCGTCGATGGGTGAAGCTAATCCGCAACTGCTTGAAACTATGAAGGAATATTCGGCGGCTAAATATGCCAAGACGCGTAAGCAGGTAGAAGCGGAGATTAAGCAGCGTTGGCAGACCGAAGCAAAAGAGATGGCGGCAGCCAATACAAGCTCTAGCGCGGCGTTGGGGCCGATTGGGCAGCTCGAACAGGTTCAAGCTCAGAAGGAAAAAGCGAGTTTCTTGGATGCCTGGAAGCAAAAGAAGGCGGCGATGAATGCGGAATCATCTAAGACGGTGGGTACGGCGTCTTCTACGGCGGATGTAACATCGGCTGCGGCGGGCGCAGTACCATCTAAGACGGGTGTAGTATCATCCAAGACGGGTGTAGCGCCAGATACAACCACAAGCAGAAATGGCTCTACGGGCCACGGAGAAGGTCAGGAAGGCCTGTCTAAGTCCAAACTTGATACTGATAGCCAAAAAGACAAAGAGCCCCTAAAAACGTCAGAAAATGGCCTTAAAACGCAAAATGTTGAAAACGCTTCTGCTAATTCTGGGGTAAAAGCTACGGAAAAGTCGAAAGATGAAGTAATTTTTAAGGTAAGGTAGGGCAAAATGAACGAAAAATACGTCAAAAATGGTACTATGCAAGATGCTGCAACGAGAAATGATGACAGGGGTAATAATCCGCTAGGAAGTCCGTATGGTAATGGCGGTCAAGGTGATAATAACGCTAGCGGTAAGGGTGGAATTGAGAATAGTGCGGATGCTGCTTCGGGGGCGACTAACGCTGTCAGTAAGGATAATACAAGCAAAACCATTTCTGAAGCGGAAGCTAAATTATTGCTGATAGAAGAGACTCGCAAGGCCAACCAATCTTTACAAGCACAAGAGAAAAAGAATCGCAAAACGCTGGTGGCTGTAATCGTAATTGCGGTGGTTTTGTGCGCCGCGGCGCTGGTCTTTGCCTTGGTGATAGGGAAGGGGCACGAAGATTCGGGCGTAAGCAACCCAAGCCCTAGCCAACCGACTCAGCCGACTACTCCTGTAGTAGATGATAATACCGATACGGGGCCTGATTCAAAGTTGATTGCGCTGGAAATTGATGATGAACAGGTGCGCCAGCTCTATAATTACTTTGGTGCGCTGGGGACGGCGGATTTATTTGGGTTTTATGATAATGCTAAATCTACAGGACAGCCGAGCAATGCCTATATGACGGGGGTAGCGATGGCTAATATTGATCACACTACTTGTAAGATGCCGCTTTCGGATGAAAATATCCAGGAGCGCTATGCCGAGCAGATTGATGCTGGCTCGACGGTGGTGGATTTGTCGACGGTTAATTATAATATGGGGTGCTATCGGGGTGAAGATTTGCGAGCGAAAACTCTGGAGATTTTTGGCAAAGATATTAGTCTAAAAGATGGTGATAAAGCAATTATCTCGGGATGGCAATACTCAAGTGATTACGATGAGCTTTATTCGATTGCTTATGTGGGCGGAAACGATGGTTTTGGCCCGGGGAAAGGATATTTGCGGGGGATTTATGAAGCTTGGCAAGATCCAGAGACGGATGAAATTTATCTCTCGGAAGTAGTGGCAGAAATATCGGGGCCGAGTCTGATATGCCGAGATCAGACGAATTGTCTAGGGGAAACTACCCCAAGCATTGAGAATGCGGTGATGAACAAAGATAAGTTTGATAATTATCGTTGGGTGTTTACGAAGACGCCAACGGGGAATTATGTGTTTAGCGAATTAGAGAAGTTGTAAAAAATTCAATAAATATCATTGACATTTTGTCGATATAATAGTATTATTAGTATTGAGTTTATTAATTTTTGTGATTATGAAAAGAGATGTAAAAAAACCAGATCAAAAGTCGACTGATCCTGCTAAGCAGGTGAAGCGTGATGAAAAAGCCGCGAAAAAGGCGGCAAAAAAAGCTGCAGAAGCCGCCAAAAAGACCGCTCAGGCTGCGAAAAAACGTCTGAAGATGGGCAAGGCTGGCATTGTCACGAGTATTGTAGTGGCGTTCGTGCTGGCGGTGTCGGGTATTGGTATTGGTGTGTGGACTTCGGCCAATAATCGTCCACCAGAGACAGTGGAAGAAGAACCAGAAGCTCCCGAACCAGAGCCAGAAGAACCGGAAGAGCCAGAACTTCCAGAGAAGAACCCGGACGATTTGCAAGCTGAGCCGACTATTTCGGACAATACTGGCTATCAGGTGGCAGCTTACAAACCACGTTTTATTAGTATTCCATCAATAGGTTTGTATAATATCCCAGTTACTGAGCTTGGTACTGAGAATGGTAATCAGTTGAGTTCGCCACGCAGTGATTATGTAGTTGGCTGGTATTATAAGTCGGGTTTGCCAGGGGTGCCGGGTAAAACGGCTTTAATGAATGGCCACGGTGGGGATTTGGGTACTGGTATTCTCAAGAATTTGCCGAAGATTCAGATCGGAGCCGAAATCACCGTCGAAATGGGTGACGGACGCAAGTTTACTTATGCGGTGGCGGATAAAGTTTTCCGCAAGATTGGCGCCGAAGCTGATGCTTATATGTCGACGATTCAGGAATCACCGCGTCCAGGTACAGCGTCGCTTTCGCTGATTACTTGTACGGGTACTTGGTTGCCGGCGCAGCGGACGTATGATCAACGCTTGTTTGTAAGGGCGCTGAT
>CAZUNS010000098.1:0-3061 GCA_964621655.1 uncultured Candidatus Saccharibacteria bacterium
ATAACTTTTTCGGGCCATAATCCTCAAACGGCAGGCCACTCGTCGGAGCAATAACTATCATCGGCTCTTTGCGACTGCGGACTTCTCTCAGTCTATACTCGTGGTAGGTTTTATTCCTTCGCACTTTTCGCACCGTACCTTCGCTCACGGAGCGCTGTTTTGCGATTTTTGCGGTTGACAGCCCTTTGTCGCAATCGTTTTTAATGTCTTCCCATCTTTCTTTGGTGATGCGATTATGCATCCCCATACGAAGATTCACTTTCTGATTAGTCATTTTACCTCACTTATTTTTTAGTACCTATAAGATCGCTCCAGATCAACTGCGAATTTCTGAAGCGACCTAGCAAGCATCCAAGTTTTTAGACACTTGCTAGGCGAGCAACGAAGTACGTAACGCGCTCGTCCAGAGACCAGAGTTTTACGCCCGGTTAAGACGTCCGTTGAGAGACTTTGGTCATAAGAGTTAATTGGGAGGTGTCAGTTGGTGGCACGGTCTAAGCGGCTATAGCAGCCAATAATTAAGTTCTTTTGGTTAATTAGTATTCAAACTACTATAGCGCCACCATCTCATTCACTTTCCTCGGACGCATATTCTCCCACCTTAATATCTAAATCCTCCGCATTTTGCTGTGGAGCACTCGTAAATCTCCTTGCCCACCTATATGCGTCTTGGACAATATCTTCCACAAACAAGTCAATGTCATTTAACATTTCTTCTTCGGTATCATACTCCAGACCCTCAAAATGCTCATTAAGAATATCCTCGACACTATATTCCATCTAGCCTCCTAAAAGTTCAATTCTTTAATTTTCTTAGTGTCTCGCCTTACAAGCTCCATTATGGCGTGTTCAAAAGCCTTAACCTCGTCAACCCTATCAGCAACATCTTCGCGCTTTATTTCAAAGATTTGTATATCTAAACCGGGGATAACATCCGTATAAAGCACGAAATACAAGGTCTCCAGATCTTCATTCACAGCAAAATACTTGATTACTTGCGGCTCATATTCTTTCGGGTATGACTTGGTGAGATATGCCTTTACGATTTCCCACGAACTGAGACATTTTATTTCAAGAGCCTCGCGAACTTTACCATCCTCACTCGTAATTGCGCCATCTGGAGAAATGAAAATATCAGGATCCGTATCATCTCTCCAAACTTCACTCTCGCCATCCAACTTTTTACCAGTCGCCTCTTCAAAAGCAGCTCTAGCCTCTGGCTCCAGGATGTGACCTCTTTCCATCATACTGAATGTCGCTCCATTTAGCTTGTCAGCATAATCATTCGGAGTAATTGGCCTCGCTACTTCTTCGGCAATCATCTCGTAATACCGGCGTTTCGGTTCGGCCTCAAGTTTTAGTTGTGCCAATTCTTCGGGCGTAAGCATCCCTGCCAGCACCTCAGCCTTCGCTTTCTTATCCTCGGCAGATAACGGATTTTCTTTTTCTAAAAGTTCCACAATCTTACTTTTTAGTGGCAACCCCTGAATCCAAATATCCTTAAACCCAGAACCTCCGCTCTTACCTTTGCGAAATTCAAGCCATTCTTCACTATTTTGTTGGATTTTCAGTCTTTTCATCCTTTTTCTCCATTAACTTATTTTTCAACTCATCTTTTTTGGCGACTACCTCGTTATTCGCCCGTAGTTCGCGTGGAAGGCTTATAAACTTTTCTTTCAACTCATCTACCGTCTTCGCCTTTTCAAGGTCGTCTAGGGCGTTCTGGATGGCCTCAGCGGCCTTTTCTTGCTTAAAGTTCTCGAACTCTCGCATTTCTTCATCACTAGCCACATTTCCATCAGCTGCATATCCAAGCATTGCTAAGGCTCGCCCGACAGCAATAGTTTCTTGTTTTTCAAAGCCTTTTTCCATCTCAACCTTTTTCACCGTTGCCGTGGAACTTCCGTTTGCGTCACAGGAAAATAATGCCTCAGCCTTTCCAACCACACCGCTTGAAAGCATTTTTACAAGCTCGGAATTATCTTTCCATACATAGGCGTTGAAAATATAATTACCCTCCTCATCTCTCGTGTGCTCAGTCCATATTTTAGAGCGTGGGTTATTACCTCGAAACTCAACTAAACGATCAGCAACCTTAGCATATTGAGTTTTTCCCTTTATTTCTACAGTTCTTACGGCCATTTACCACCTCCCCATTTGTGCGTCTCTTAACGATGCCTCTCGTTCACGATACCAATCTCTCGCCTCCTCTATTTCGGCCTCAACCTCAGATACGGTATCATTCCAAATAGGATCTGCTAGTTTTTTAGCTAGGTTATCCGCTACAGCATCTTTTACGCCAAAATCTTCCCAAAGCATTTCAGCTACAGCGCTCATAATCGTTGAATAATCGTAAATATCATCAAGTAGATATTCTTTTATAACTTTTCGTGTCGCCTCACGCATTCGCACTTCGCGACTTAAAATCTCTTTCATTAAAATAGTCTCCGAAAACCCTCGTCAAAAATAAACAGGAATAATAAGATTCCTAATGCTGGAAGCACGAGGTTTTCATTAAAGTTAATAAAAGCAGACGTTAAGAGGGCGCTGCTAACTCCCAATAAAAAGAGTGTGATTCTCTTGATTGGTGGAACTTCTGTCTCCGGCAAGATAATCACTACTTCGTTTTGTGTATTGTCTTTGTCATTTTTCATAATTTTCTCCATTTTTGTTTTTAGTGCTTATCACTCCGGCGGTAAGCATAGGTGCGGAAAGGCAAAATATCAGCTTAGGAGGCAAATAAAAAGCCCTCCCACGGCAAAATACCAATGCCCACCGCTGGAGCGATAAACTTGTTGATAATAAGAGCGAAGGCGCGTCCGTCTGCCCTAAGCTCAAAAACAAAATACATAGCTTGGCTCCATAGACGCACCGTCGCTCGATTAAAACTTCAAACGATCTTCCAAGTTGTTAAAATCCTTAAACTAGGGATTTTACAGTTTGGCTTTTTGATTCTATGGAGCTACTAAGATAGCTGTGTCGATTAGCAACTTAATAACCCCAATAGAACCAAAAAACCACGATTTCTCGTGGTTAGGTAAAATATCAAATAATAAATTTT
>CAZUNS010000099.1:0-3020 GCA_964621655.1 uncultured Candidatus Saccharibacteria bacterium
GCATGCAGTGCGCGAGACCCGTAACGAATCTCGTAGGAATCGAGAGAAGAAAGAATCTTGTTTTTTCTTCCGGGATGACGCCCGAGAATCTGAGCGTAGCGAAGACGGGCTCGAGCGACACGTCCCGAGAAAAGCGCTCGTGAAGACAATTACACAGTATGCTATAATAAATATATGATAAAAGTATACACTACCCAAACTTGTCCATATTGCCATGCTTTGATGGACTGGTTAGAAGAACAAGGCGTTGAATACGAAGAAGTCGACGCTAGCAATATGTCAGACATCGAAGTGGTGCCGGTAACGGACATTGACGGCACGCGAATTGAAGGTTTTGATCGTCCAGCGCTCAAAAAGGCTTTGCAGAAAGCTGGGCTGATCTAAAAACACTATTGTGCTTCTGTAAAATACGTTTTTCGGAGAGTTTTCGGCGCTCAAACGCTATACGCCCCGGAAAACGTATTTTATATGAGTGCAGGATGTTTTTTATTTTAGGATTTTGTTTTATGGAGCCAGCCACGCTGCTGGATCTTTTTGCCTTTGAGCTTGATGGCTTCTTCGTAAATCTCGGCAAAGCGTTGCAAAGTACGGTCTAGATCGTGTTTTTGAGCAATTTTTAGACTCGATTGGCTGTATTTTTGCTGTAGTTTAGGGTTTTCGAGAATTTTACAAATTGCTTCAGCAATTTCCGCAAAATCGCGCGGTTGGCAGAGAATGCCGTTTTTCTTGTGTTGGCATACTTCGCGAACAGCGCCCGCATCAACTGCTACTAGCGGTAGGCCAGTGGCGGCGGCTTCGATTAGAACAATACCTTGCGTTTCGGTTTCGCTGGCGGTAACGAAAAGATTTGCACTCCGATAAATATCAATTACATCTGGTGTCATAACTCGTCCCAAGAACTTAACCCTGTCAGTGATTCCTAGGGCTTGAACTAAGTCAATCAGATGTTTGCGGTCGGTGCCATCACCTACAATTACAAGTTCAGCTTGGGGGATTTTTTCTAAGACATGAGCAAAAGCCGTCACGACGACGCTAATACTTTTTTCTGGGTCGACCCGACCAACATAAAGTACGCGGGTGGCGTGGGGTGCGAGATGGTATTTGTGCAAGATCTTGGTATTAGCTTTGCCGGGGGTGAACTGAGCGAGATTCACGCCGTTGGATAAGGGTTCTACTGGTACATTGAAACGTCGCCGATTTTTGGGTACGAGATCATCAATCGCCATTTCGGTAGGCATAGTAGCGTATTCGGAATGTTTGAGAAAACTAGCCATATAGGTGCGCAGGATTGCATCGAGCGGTTTTTTGATTGGGCGCAAAAGTTTTACTTGACTAGTTAAGTTGTCTGGATAAGCGTGGCCAGTACTAACCATTGGCACGTCGTATTTTTTTGCATAACGGCGCGCGGCGATGGCGACCATTTCGGCTGTTTGATTGTGAATGACGTCAGGATGAAATTTGTTGAGCGCTTTTTTTAGTTCGGGGTATGGGTCTACGGTAATCCAGAGACCATGCCGATAAGCTAGGCGAGGCAAAGTTACGCCGAGAATTTCTTTGCCGGTCGATACGGCGTTGATCTGGTCAGGATAAAATGGAAATCGAATTGAATGCATGTAAACAACTGTTAGGCCGTCGTGTTTGGTGCGGTGTTTTTTGCCGGTAAAACTTGGGCAAAGTACCATTACTTCGTGTCCTTGTTTGGCTAAACCTTTGGCGAGATTATGCGCAAAAACAGCCACACCATTAGTCATGGGGTAATACAAATCGGAAGTAATTGCAATACGCATGTATATATTATATCATATTCTTTATGACTTCTTGTACTTCTTGGCAGCATCAAGCTGTGGGTCGCGACTATGATTAATATCGTCGTACGTGCGCTCCACTTCTACGTCGGGGCTAATGCCTTCGCCATTGATGCTAGTTCCCTTGGGTGTGTACCAGCGCGCAGTCGTAACTTTGAGAATACCGCCGTTTGGTAGATCAATTAAAGTCTGTACTACACCTTTGCCATAAGTTTTTTCGCCTAGGATAGTGGCTTTGTCGTAATCTTGGAGTGCGCCTGCCACAATCTCAGATGCCGAAGCCGTACCACCATTTACTAGAACGATAGTTTCTATATTGGCTAGCTTGGCCTGTCCGCGGTTGGCTTTGGTTACGGTTTCGGAGTTTTGGTTTCCCTTTTGGACTAGCACGGGTTCGCCATCAATCCAGAGTGAAAGTAGGTCTTTGGCCGCCGAAACGTAGCCACCTCCGTTGTTGCGTAAGTCGAGAATTACCTTATTGATGCCACGCTTCTCGAATTCGTCGTTCACCATTTTTTGGATAATCGTACCAGTGTCATTGTCAAAACGTGTAACAGTAATAATAGCTGTGCTGCCATCATAAGTTACATAGGCTGAGACGTTATTGATTTCTTCGCGTACCATCTCAAAAGTTTTCTCGGTATTGTCGCGCACCACGGTAAGTTTAACTTTGGTACCTTTTTCGCCCTGCAGTTTAGAAGCAATATAGTCAGAAGTTTTGGCATGGACATCTTCGTCGTTGATCTTGTAGATAATGTCGCCAGCTTTTACTCCGGCTTTTTCGGCGGGATTGTCGGGCAAGGTACGCAAGACACGGACGTACCCATCGCGCAAGGCCATTTCGACGCCAATTCCGGCGCCAACGTTGCCATGCAAAGCGGCCTTGTATTCTTTGGCTTCGTCGCGTGACATGTAGACGGTATAAGCGTCACCGGCGGCTTCGACTAGGCCTTTTTTGGCTCCTTCGAGTAAGAGACTTTTGTCTAAATCGCCATCATAATTAGAAACTAATGATGCATATACATCGTCTAGTTCACTCCAATTATTTTTTTCAACTGACTTAAAACCTAGATAGGGTAGAAACTCGGCGACGAAAGTGTTCCAATTAATCCCCACTAACACTCCTATTACTAGAGTAACTACAGCACAAATAATCGCTCCCCCTAAGCTAACTTTGCGTTCTTCCCACTTGGTTGACATAGTATAATTATAACA
>CAZUNS010000100.1:0-3010 GCA_964621655.1 uncultured Candidatus Saccharibacteria bacterium
TCTTGAATCAAATCCAAAAAGTCCAAACCACGACCACCATAACGTTTCGCAATCGAAACCACTAAACGCATATTAGCTTCAGCCAGCTTATCCTTAGCGCGCTTGTCGCCTTCCACGGCTTTTTTCGCAAGTTCTAATTCTTCTTCTTGCGAGAGCAAAGGAATTTTACCAATCTCTCGTAGATACATACGTACTGAATCATCAGCAAAAGCATCAACGTTGTCGGCAGTAATCGCCAGCTCTTCATCAGAAAGCTCATCCTCGGCCACTAGCTCATCCGCTTCTGGCTCGTCGATGTCAAGGACGTTGTTGCGGTTCTTTAAGATATCTTCTTCTTTATCCATCATCACTTATAATACTAAAAAATGCCAATAAAATCAATATTAAAAGAGATGCCATGTCTGGCACCTCTTTTAATCAATTCTTGGATTAGAATTTGTGTTTGAGATAAAGCTTCGCAATCAAGCCCAGACCAGCCACGCTGGCAACTGCAACGCTCACGATCAAAGTAATCGTACCTAGATCAAGCGCGCCCGATTCAAACAAACCTACAATACCAGTGTTTGGCGCTTCTGGCTTCTCGTCTTCACCATTTTTGTCATCACCATTGATGCCTTCGCCACTACCGTTTTTGTCATCAGAGCCAGTATTTGGTAATTCAGCAGGCATTAAATTATTCACAGCAGTAGCGTCAATTACCTTAGCAGCCTCAAACATTGAGCCATAATACTTAGCAAGCTCGTCACTATTATATTTATCATTCAAAAGCTTAGCTGTAATCGTGGTCGTACCAGTTGGTAAAACGTCACGAATAAACTTCATCGAATTATAAAGTGCAACATACTGATCGTACTTCGTAGCAGTAATCTTTTCTTTAGCCACATTAATCAATGCAGTAACACTCAGATCGTTAACACCAGTTACATTTAGTTTATTACTAATTTGTGTAGCTAATGCAGTCTTGAGCGCCGTATCACCTGGTTTAGCTTGCGCCGCCACAGCAGCAGCAATCAATGGCTCATAATTATTGTAGTCAGCAAAGCCCGCATTGTTCTTAACGCGCCCAGCTAATACTACGACATTCTCAGCATAAGTCGCTGGCACTGGATTAACTACGTTGTTAATCGCATTGTACCAAGTCGCAATCTGAGTTGGAGTGCAATCAGCCAAGCTAGCAGCCGTGATTTTAGTTTCATCGGTCACATTAGCTTTCTTCATAACTTCATTGATTGCGTTAATCACTGGATTCCAAGTTTTATATTGGGTCATGCTAGCGATATAGTTTTTAACATCCGCCGCAGAAGATTCATTAGTTAGATCAGCATCAGTCACGAGCGCCTTGACCGCACTAACTGCACTAGTCACAGCTCCTTCAGCCGGAGTAGCCGCAGCAACACCATTATAGCCATTTACTAAATTTTTATATTTAGCGTAATTAGCAATCTTAGTGGCTTGGTCAATCACATCCAGCAAGCTTTGCGTAGAAACGCTAGTAACTTCGCTACTGCCCTGCGCACCACCGTCTGCAAAGACCGCCACGCTCGGAGCCACCAAGCCCAAAGACAAAGCAAGCGCCAAAACGGCTAAAATCTGAACTTTACTAATAGATTTGTTCTTCATGTCAAAACCTTTTGTATGTTTATTTTTATAATTGTTAAGCTAATTATACTACTTTAAACATAAGTGTCAAGCATTTTATTGCTTTTGTGGACAAAATTCGCAAAATAGCCAGGCTTTATTGCTTTTTCAACACCATAATCTTACGCAAAATCTCCACTTCCGCATCTTCATCACCATTTTCTTGCGCTTTAGCCAGTTCTGCGTTCAACAAATCCACTTCACGTTTTGACGTCTCAGCCTTAAGACGTTTCAGAAGTTCACTCGCTTCCTTTTCCAAAGTCGCTGACGCCCATCCCTGATACCGCGTCTCAAATATCATCTCTAGCTCCGCCAATTTTGTCTCATCTTCTGGCAAATCCACACCCTTAATATTGCCCACTCCGCCATAAATCAAAATCGCATGCAAATTATCTTTAATTCCCTGCAAAACATCCGACCCAGCTTCAGTTTCTATTTTCTTAAGGCGTTTTGCACTCGTATTGTTAATTTTCTTAGCGTGCAAATCTTCCACGCTACAATCAAGCTTGCGCGCAACTTGTTTTTCGTAATGTTTGCGCTCTACCGCATCGCTAACATAACGCAACAGTTTCATCGCTATGTCTGAATATTCCCGCTTTCCCGCACCAGAAGTCAAATCCAAATTTTCTTCATATTTTTCCAGCAGCCAATCCACTGCCGGCCGATAATTCTGCACCGCGTCCTGCCAAAGCTGGGGGCTTTTTTGGATTAATTCGTCCGGGTCCTTCGCTCCATGATAATCCGAAATCACACTCAAATTAATCCCCAAATCACCCGCCAGCATAATCGCCCGCTCGGTAGCCTTTATTCCAGCCGCATCGCCATCATAAGCCAACCTAATATCTGGCGTCAGACGCGACAAAGCTTTTAGATGCAACTCCGTCATGGCTGTACCACTCGTAGCGACCGCTTCGCGCACGCCAGCTTGATGCGAAGAAATCACATCCATATTTCCTTCCACAATCACTACGAAGTTATGTTGGCGAATCGCTTCCTTGGCCGGCGCCAAACCAAAAATAAACCGACTTTTATTAAACAGTAAAGTTTCTGGGGTATTTAGATATTTTGGCTCACCTTGTTCAAGAATACGCGCCGTAAAACCAATCACGCCATTAGTATCAATAAACGGCACTATCATTCGCCCTCGGAACATATCGCCACCAAAACGATTCAGAAGTCCCGCATCTTCCAGCTCCGACTTTTTAAATCCACGACTCAACAAAAACTTAAACAAAGCCTTACCGTCTTGCGGCGCATAGCCAATCCGAAAAGTCCCAATCGTACCTTTCAGCAAATGACGTTTTTGCACAACATACTTAATCGCCATATTGCTCTTCGTCAAACAAAACTGATAATACTTACACGCCAATTC
>CAZUNS010000101.1:0-2951 GCA_964621655.1 uncultured Candidatus Saccharibacteria bacterium
CCTATAATACCTAGGAGAACAAAGATACTTAGGACCGGAATACTATTAAGTAAAGTTAGACCAAGTTTATTATTAAACTTATTACTAATACTAGTATACTTGATGTCGAGAAGTAGACTAGATAACTTACCATTTAGTTTATTAAGTATTGTATATAAGTTCTTATTACTACAATCCTTGCTTTCTGTAGTAATAGTAGATAGTAAGTTTATTTTTCTTTTTGGTCTAGCTTTCTTATGAAGCATATTTGCCCTCCTTATGGTATTTACGACACTTTTACCCTACATAGATATATCGTTCTTACTTATTAGAAAGCATCAAAAAACCGGCAATGATAGATGCTAATAAACCATTACTTATTTTTGGAGGCGGTTCTTGATTCTACTTACAAAACAAAAACGACACCGCGAGGGTGTTTACGCAATTCGCCAAGTGTAGCCATTTGTGCTCCACAGGTAAAGTGCCCCTTACGGTGCCGTTTCTCTTGTGGAACTTAATTTTATTATCAAACAGCTCATCAAAAGCTGACGAATTACGTAAACATCTCCAGTATACCCCATTCCGCTCGCTTTCGCAAGTCTTGTTTTACATAAAAATTATGGTTTTATTACTCAATTTTACCCTAGACAGGTTATTACTCGCTCTCTCAATGAACAAATAGCATCTAAGCAAGCCAAAACAAGCCAGCAATTATTACCAGAGCATTCTATAACCCAAACTCTACTTACACCTTCTCCAGCGAAATCGTCACGTTCTCACCATTTACCTTGGCGATTTCGTCATAAGCGTAATTCCCATCTCGGCTCAGCTCGCTGGTCAAAGTCTCATTCTTCAGCATTTCCACCCATTCTTCAGGCACTTCGCAACTCACGCTCAGCCGAATTCGGTCATCCACCTGCAAATCCGCCTTCTTGCGCGCACTCTGGACCGCCCGAATCAGCTCTCGCGTAAAGCCTTCACGCGCCAATTCCGGCGTGATTTCTTTGTCTAGCCAAGCCGCGCCCCCACTCTCGACGAACTTCACATTCACTTCGTCCGCAATAATCTGCTCGTAGAAATCCGGCAGCTTCTCGCCCGCATAGACAAACTTCGCCAGCGGCTGTCGCACCTTAATCTGTTCTTCGGTGTCCGATTTCTGCATCCTGAGAGCCAAACCGTCCGCAATCGCCGCCCGCGCCTGCGCCATGCGCCGCAAAGCGTCTTGCATTGCGCTATCTAGCTCGGTAGTCATCGGGAAATCCTGCAGATGCACGCTATTCTCTGGCCGCCAGTCACCAGTCAAATTCTGCCACAATTCTTCCGCCAAAAACGGCGTAAACGGCGCCAAAATCCGCGCCAAATTCGTCAACACCTTCCACAAAGTCCAGTAAGCTTCCGCCTTGTCATCATCATCTTCCGATTTCCAGAAACGCCGACGGCTACGCCGCACAAACCAGTTGCTCAGGTCATCTACGAACGGCAGCACCCCCGCCAGCGCCTTCGGGATGTTATATTCGTCCATACCATCAATAATCTCGGCTTTCAGCTGGTATAATCTCGCAATAATCCAGATATCCAGCGGATTTTCCAAATCTTTACCCCAGTTACCCGGCAACTCCGGCGAAGTCCACCCATCCACACTCGCATAGGTGATAAAGAAATCATACACATTCCAAATCATCGCCAGCTTCCGCGCCGTATCCGAGACATCTTTATCGGTCAAGGCAAAATCTTCACCCGACAAAACCGGCGAGCTCAGCAGTAAGAATCGCAAAGCATCCGCCGAATATTGATCCATCAAAATATTCGGATCAGTATAATTACCGAGCGACTTGCTCATCTTACGCCCATCATTCCCCGCCAAAGTACCCGTGGTAATCACATTCTTAAAGGCCGCATAATTCTGGCTCTCTTGCACCTTCTTGCCAAAAGCGCCCGCGTCTGCGAGAGCCGTGTTCACACAATGCACGTAATAAAACCACGCTCGCACCTGCCCCACGTACTCCACGATAAAGTCCGCTGGATAATTCCGCTCAAATTTCTCCTTATTCTCAAAGGGGTAATGTAGCTGCGCAAACGGCATTGACCCCGACTCAAACCAGCAGTCAAGCACCTTCTCAATCCGCTTGAAGTGTTCGCCATCAATATCAAACTCAATTTCATCCACCCACGGCCGATGATAATCTTCTAGTCTCACTCCCGACAGCTCATACAGCTCATCATACGAGCCCACCACCTTCACCGTACCTTTATCCCCCTTCCATACCGGCATCGCCGTCGCCCAAAACCGATCACGGCTCAAGTTCCAATCCGGCGCCTGCTCAATATTCTTCGCAAACCGCCCGTGCTTCAGATATTCCGGAAACCAATTAATATCTTCGTTCTTCTCCAGCATCAGCGGCTTGCTACCCTGAATATCAAAGAACCAACTCGGGAACGCCCGATACATAATCCGCTGCTTCGACCGGGGATTAAAGGGATATTCGTGCTTGATATACTCAAGCTTCCAGACAATCCCCTTCTCTTCCAGACACTTCGCAATAAACTTGTTCCCCGCCCAAATCTCAATTCCCCGCTCGTCCGTATCACGCACGCCCAGCTCATGCAACTTCTCCGCTGCTTCCGGCAGATAGTATCCATACTCATCTAGTACATCCACAAAACCGACATTGTTTTCTTGACAAACTTTGTAGTCATCCTCGCCATACGCTGGCGCAATATGTACAATTCCTGTACCATCCACATCCGAAACAAAATCACCTAAGAGCACCTTACCTCGCTCGGCTACCATTTCGCCAACATTTTTCAGTGCTTCCCCCATCATTCCACAGTACTCAAGACCAGCCAAATCCGCCCCTTTACACTCTGACACAATCTCATAGTTCTCCCCCGCTAGCACCTTTTCGACCCTACTCCTGGCCAAAATCCACTTTTCATCCAAATCTTTCATCCGCACCGTTACATATTCCATT
>CAZUNS010000102.1:0-2881 GCA_964621655.1 uncultured Candidatus Saccharibacteria bacterium
CAAACCTTAGAAAATGTTGGTTTTGTAGTAAAAAATACTAGCAAAATGCCCGCAAAGGGCTCAAAAACGCCCCAGGACGCGTCGAAGGCCCAAAGTGGGGTAGGAGCAAGCTTTAGCGGAAATGCCCTAGAAAATGCGAATTTGGAGATTGTAGCGCCAGTCTGGCGCACCGATATTCATATCGCCGAAGACATCATCGAAGAAGTCGGTCGTTTACTTGGCTATGATAATATCACCTTAGAGCTGCCCATGGGGCCATTTGCTGGTACCGAGATTTCGCCAATGCTGCAGCTTAAGTCCGAGCTTCGCAGTATTCTATCGGACCGTTTGGCGATGCATGAGCTATTAACTTATTCTTTTGTTAGTCGAGCCTTGCTGGAAAAAGTTGGTCAAGCTCCAAGCGAAAGTTACGAAATTGTCAATTCGATTTCGCCAGAATTGCAATGTTTCCGCCAGCAGATTGTCCCGAGCTTGCTTGACAAAGTGCGCGAGAATATCAAGTCCGGTCACCAAGATTTCGCCTTGTACGAGCTAAATCAGGTCACTAATCGGGATTTGGGCCTAGATGCCGATGGCGTGCCAGTCTTAGAGAATCATCTCGGCATCGTAGAACTGGGTGACTATTATGATCTCAAGGCCAAGATTTTCACTGCGCTCGAGCGTGGATTGCGAATCGACATTGAGTACGCGCAAATTGCCCCTGGCTCCGCGGCGGCCAAGCGCTATCCTTATCTAGAGCCCGTACGCTCGGTGGAGCTTTTTGTAGGTAATCAGCGAATTGGTGCTTTTGGTGAAGTCAAGGAATCCGTGCGACGCAAATTTAAACTAGAGACAGTAATCTCCGCGGCCGAAATCGAGCTTGATCGAGTTTTGGCGCAAGAAAAAACCCTGACGGTAGACGTACAAATTTCCAAATTCCCATCGGTAGAGCGCGATATTACACTCAAGGTAGCCGCGGATATGCCGTTTGGCCGGGTCAATGAAAATATCCGTAATGTCTTGGCGCACGAGAATCTAATTTATAGCGTGCAGCCAGTTTCGATTTATCAGCCAGCTGCCGCCGAGAGTAAGAATTTATCCTTCCATCTCAAATTCGCTAGTCCCGATGGCACGCTAGATGCAGCGCAAATCACCGAGATCATGGACAAAATCGTAGTATCAACCGCAAAAATTGGCGCAATGGTAATTTAATAAAGGAGTTATATGGACGAAAAACAACTAAAAACCAGCGTTTGGCAGAGAGTTATTATCGTAATTGTGGCGATTTTATTGCTTGGCTCGACGGTACTAACTTACATGTTTATCGTAATGAGTAGTAGCAGTAGCCAGCAGAGCAGCGAGGAAAAACTCGCCCAGCTCGAAGCCGAATACACCGCCAAGGGCAAAGAGCTAAACGAAGCTGCCAAGCCGCTCTCGGATCAATATTTTAAAGAATTTAATAGCTACACCAACCGTATCAAGAGTTACAATGCTACCACGGCCAACAATGAGAAGTTAAAGATCGAAGATCTAAAAGTCGGCACCGGCAAGCAACTTACCGAAGGCGATTACGATTATATGGCCTACTATGTGGGCTGGTGTGCAGACGGCACGATCTTTGACTCATCCTTCCAGTACGCCGACGACGACACCGACAAAGAAACCCCAATCGCCCTAAATGCTCCATACGCCAATCCTAGCAGTATGATCGAAGGTTGGATGCAGGGTGTAATTGGTATGAAAGTGGGCGGCGTGCGGCAGCTCAGCATCCCTGGCGAGCTCGCCTATGGTGACACGCGTAGTGATGTCTGCGGCCAATCCAATGCTCCGCTCAAGTTCATTGTTATGGCGCTCGAGACTGACGATACGATCAAGCAAAAGCGTGAAGAAGTAAATCAAGCCTATCGCAATCTCTACACAGCGCTTCTCGCTGGTAATTAAGGAGGATAGTAAAATTATGAATACTAATAGCAATTCAGCAGCGCTCGATACAGCAATTATCGGTGGTGGCCCAGCCGCACTCACGGCAGCGATTTATCTAGCGCGCGCAGGGCATTCAGTAGAAGTTTTCGAGAAGGCGAATTTTGGCGGCGCCTTGCCCCTAATCTCAGAGTTAAAAAACTACCCCGGATTTGTCGGCGAAGGTCAAGATTTGGCTCAGCGCATGGTAGAGCAGGCCCGTCAAACCGGCGCCAAAGTCTCTTATGGTGAATGCACGAATATTGCAAAGACAGACAGCGGTTTTGAGCTAACCATCGACGATGCCAAGGTTAAAGCCCGCACGGTCTTAGTGGCTAGTGGCTCGATGCCTAGGGAATTAGATTTTACCACCGATACCCCAGTGTCATATTGCGCCTTGTGCGACGGAGCGCTCATACAGGGTAAGCGTATTATCGTGATCGGCGGAGCAAATTCAGCGGTTCAGGAAGCGATTTATCTGGCCAACTTAGCCGAGAAGGTTACGCTAGTCACACATTCGGCTTTTAAGGCCGACGCGCAACTGCTAGCGAACCTATCCGCCCTGGATAATGTTGAGCTATTGGAATCGATCGAGCCCACCGCCGAGCTTATTAATCAATATGATTATTGTTTTGTCTATATCGGGCGAGCCCCCGCGTCTAAGTTCTTGCGTAATTTAGCTAAAGATTATAAACTACTAGACAAAGACGGGTATATTATCGTATCGTCTAACTCACATCAGACAGCCATTCCGGGGTTATTCGCGGCGGGAGACGTGCGCCAAGGCGCTACTAAGCAGATCGTAACGGCTACCGCCGATGGAGCAATGGCCGCCATCGAGCTTTCAAAAACCTTGTAAAATCAATAGTCTCTAATTCGGCTATCGTCTGATACCATCCAGTAATCTCCCACTCTAAGACATCATCTCCAGGCTGGGGCGGGT
>CAZUNS010000103.1:0-2831 GCA_964621655.1 uncultured Candidatus Saccharibacteria bacterium
TACTGACTAATAAGGCTACTGGTAACAACATTTCTGAAGAACAGGAATTCTATCTAAGTTTTGCTACTAGGATTAATGGCGAACAACCAGCTGGTAACTACACCAATTCCGTCACGCTCTCCGTAGTCTCTCAACCTGGAGTTGTAGCTACCTTTGGTGGTATTACTACCATGCAGGAACTAACAGCTGATGTATGTAAGTCTGCTAAAGAAAACGATACGGCTTACCTAAAGGATACTAGAGATGGCAATCACTACTGGGTCACTAAACTAGCTGATGGTAACTGTTGGATGAGTCAGAATCTAGCCCTAACCCTAGACCCAGCTAAACCACTCACCACCGCCAATGGTTCGGCGAGCAACTACACGCCAGAAGCCGCCACAATTGACTCGGCTGCTATGATTAAGGATGGTGAAGACCCTTACCCTTCAACCTATTGGAATAATAGCAATGCCATCTATTCATGGAATGAAGGACAATATGTCATTATCAAGCCTGAAGGCGCACATACAAAGAATGTCGGTACCACCGCTACCCAAGGAGGGTTATCTGGCTGGGCGAACAGTAGCACTCTAAATACTATTGGTATCCCGTCTGGCGGTACATCACCCAGGGTTACCTACACTATCGATGGTAAAACCTATGATGGTGTAGTCGCAGATGTTAGTGGCTCGGGTTGGACTGTAGCAGAAGACCCTAACTTTACCGCTAGCAGTAGTTACACAGTAGGAAGTAAAAGTTGCAATAAGACTGCTGGCTGGGCTATTGCTACCGATGAAGTTTGTGGTAAGGTCTATGATGCCCACTATCTTGTAGGTAACTACTACCAGTGGTTTGCTGCCACAGCACAAATGACAGCTGACGGTGTAAATGTAACTGCTGATGGCACTAGTGTAAGTTCTAGTATCTGCCCGAAGAATTGGCAATTACCGCTTAGTGGAACGATGAATAATACTACGAATGGAAGTTTCTATAACTTATTAGATCGTTATAATCTAACAAGCGTAACAAAGCCTGATGGTACTAATGCTACAGACAACATGGCAGAGTCGCCTTTGTTCTTCCCTCGTTCAGGCTTCGTCTATGCTGACGGTAATAAGCTTTGGCATGTTGGTCGCAACGGCTACTATTGGTCGGCTACCTCCAACTCTAGCACCAACGCCTACAGCTTGTACTTCAGTCAGTCTAGCGTGAATCCATCAGGCAGCTACGGTCGCGCCAACGGTTTTTCCGTTCGCTGCCTAGTGTTGTCGCCTGCTGCATAGCAGTGCGACAACTAAGGGGCTAGCGTATTGCTAGCCCCTATCAAAGATCGTGCCCGATTCTCCTGAATTTTATCCTTTACAATTTGGTTATAGACGCCATGTTGCCACTGATATATAATTTAGTGATGCTATGCAGAGCTATGTTCCTTGTTGCTTATTTTTAATCTGTTGGTAACATGGCGTCTAAAACCAAACGTTTGGAGAACTCTTTTGGACCGCCCCGGCCAGCGGTCTTGTCTGGAGCAAGAAAGCGGAAAAAATAGTGGGCAAGGGAGGTGCGGTCCAGCGAATAGCGTAAATTATAGTGTCGGTGCAGCGGTGGTTTGAAGCGAGAGATTGTGTGATCGGTAGGGCCAGATGATGCTTAGGTAGCAGGATTGAAATGCCTGCTTTGGATACTGCGCGTGAGATTAATGCACGGGAGCAGTATGATGTATATGGGAGAGTGGGGAACATGCAATACAATAAGTTTTTGTTAATATACGGCTGGAGCAGCTTTTTTTGGCATAAAAATAATATAAGGCTAAAACCAAAGTGCTTGACACTACTATTGAATGGTTTTAGCCTAGAGCATGGATTTGCAAAATCGATGCTACTATGTATATCACGGAACTAGACATCGTTGCTTGCGAGAAGCATTTGGCGATGCGGCTCGGTAGTTAATGAATGACTGGAGATCGGGCACAACACTAGGCAGCGAACGGAAAAACCGTTGGCGCGATTGTTGTTGTTTGATGGATTCACGCTAGACTGATTGAAGTTCAAGTTGTAGGCGTTGGTGCTAGAGTTGGAGGTAGCCGACCAATAGTTGCCGTTGCGACCAACATTCCAAAGCTTATTATTGTTAGCATTGACGTTGCCTGAACGAGGGAAGAACTTTTAGCGTGATATTAAGGACCGCTTTACTTTTCATATCGACCTTAGCCAATATGAAACAATCGTAGCCTTTTGCATGATCATTGGTTGCATGCTAAGAGGGGATCCTACGATCTCCTAAGAGAGTCTTGGGTAAAATTGGAGCTTGACCTCAGTAATTTTACTACAGAACCCATAGGGATTTATTTCCACTACATATATTATTTTAACATATTTTTATTTAAAGTTGTAAGTTGGGAGAATGGCGATATTAGCCGCTTTTTATTTTTTAGAAGAGATTTTTTGATAGGCGCGAGTAGCAAGGCGATCAATAATCATGAGCTGCTCGAGGATGTGGCAAAGATTGCGATGACGAATTAAATGGAGCTCGCCAAGATATAAAATACCATTACGTAAGCTACGGTTTAATTCGAGCATAGTTATGAGTTGAGATTTTGGATCTTTTTTGGTGCTGACGTGTGCAAAATTTGTGTATGCGGACATAAGCTCGTAGGTTTCCTGAATCATGCGATGCCCGATAGTTTCTTTTATAAGACGGTCAGAGGTATGCTGAAACTCGTAATATATTAAATAACTAGCGCGCTTAATGGCTTCGTATAGTGCGGGAATTGGCGAGCTTGGTAAAACGATGGCGGTAATACGTTCAAGGTCGCGCTCGGTACGGTCGCGAAGTTTGGCGATTTCTTCTTC
>CAZUNS010000104.1:0-2782 GCA_964621655.1 uncultured Candidatus Saccharibacteria bacterium
ACTTCTTCGCGGCTTTCTGGCGTGGCTTACGAATCAACTGATTGATAGTTGGCACAATAAAATCCCTTTTTAACTTATTATCTAATTGCCAAAAGACCTACAGCAATAGTCTCTCGGCGTGAAACTCTATCTGTCATTATACCGCAACCCTTACAAAAAAGCAAGCTTTTAGCCGCGATTTTTGGGGATTTTCGGGGTTGGAGAAAATTTAGTGGTTTGGGAGACAGGGCGGCCCAGGATGCGTCGTTTGTCTAGGATATAGCAAATCCCCGCCTGAGTAGACGGGGATAAGTCTAAGTTGGTGATAAGTGATGGTAGCCTTGGTGACATTACTGTCTGGGTAAGTTCTGCTTACGGGCGCCAGTGACTTCCTTTGACGGGTATATCCATTCTTCGCAAAATTCCCGCATCCGTTCGCGGCGAGCCTGACTGGTGCTTTTTGCGACCGGCTCTTCGCTTGTCTGTTCGGAGCGAACCGCAATCTCGGCGGCCCGATACGTCTTTAGCACGATATTGACTGGACAAGCATCGAGAACGTGCGCTTCAGTTTGTGACTGGAACATGGCGGTCGTACAACAATGTACTTTGGCAAAATCACTCGAGCTTTCGGAATAGCTTTGCTCGTCTATCCACAGCGCCCATTCAGCACCATTGTAGGTAAATTCCAGCCAAAACAACGCCCGAAAAGCCGAATAATGCTCAGATCGGCTTTTGCTGCGTTCACGATACGATCCGTAGACGAGCGTGGCCGGAGTTTCCGTTTGCGCACCAATCGCGATCAGGCACTCCAGCAGCAGACTGTAAATATTCCACCACATATCATCAGCATCATTTGAAAATATGAAATAATGTGGCGGAATCGCAAAAAGCTCACGATAGACTTGCTGAGTCAGTTTCAGCGACGGTGGCTGATAGCCTGCTGTGCTCCGATAGCTTTTTCGCTGTTCGTCCACGAATTGAACGGCCTTGCTCGCTCGACTAACCATACGCCGAGCGACGACAACGCTTACCGCGATTATGACAATTAAGGTAATTAACACCACGGCCAGGTAAGTTCTCAGATCTACCATTTTTACTTCACCAACCTTTCAATGTACTGGTCTTGGCAGAATTCTGCTGAGTTTGTGCGATTTTCATAGAAAATTCCCCCTGTTCTAATATTTTTGATGCACAAAACCAACCTATATCTCCATTATATCACAGATAAGCATAAAAGTCAATAGAGCGCACGGGCTTATTGGGCTCAATAAGGCAAAATAATGAAAAGTTAGATCTATTTACCCCAGAAAAATGTTTTCACTATTGACAAAATGCGAAAAGTTTGCTATAATGAAAGTATAAGCACCTTACAATATTGATGAAGGAAGTGATTTTGGTGAAAACCACCCAATCAAAGCCGACCACTAAGCAAAATAAGACCGTTTCAAGCAAGAACGGCACCAAACATCAGCGTGGCACAGTCATCGTCTCAATTTTGGCCAGTTTTGTCATTGTGGCCGCGTTCTGCGCGCTTATGGTGTTCATCGCCGTAATCAGCATGAAAGCGGGCGACTCGAGAAACGCCAGCCAGCTACAGAAGTTGAGTAACAGTAACTTCGGTGACAGTTTCGGAGAATTTGCTGCCAACATCCAGGACGAGAATCCCCAATACGAGATTATCGCCGTCTTTGACAAGAACGGTCAAAAACTGATAGAGTACACCAATCAGGATAAAGACGGTGTTTTTCTCCCCGACGAAGCAGTGCAACTTCTCAGAAACTTTCGGCATTTGACCCATGTCCACAACCATCCCTATACCGATAGCGGACACTCCGACAATGATCTTTCAATGCCTTGTCGGGTTGGACTGGATAAAGCTATCGATACGTTGGTAATAGTCGGGCAGGAACATCTTTTCTACATGAATCGCGGCAAGCAATCGTGGCCGAATCTTAGCGAGACCATGAATTATTTCATGAAGCTCCTAAACAGCCCCGAAGCCGAGCAGAATACGTATATAGAATCGATTTTTAAGGATGGGTTTGAATATTTTTATTTTACCGATGCCTGTCTCGAAGAATTTGCCAAAGACTTTGGGTATGAATTCTACACCACTACACTTGTTCGTTAATCTCATCGTCCCCAGCTTTTGCTGGGGACTTTTGCATAGGTAAGTGTTAGTTTTGAAATCTGTTGTCATTGTAATGACGCGGGAATTGACAAAATACTTCTTGCTTATTGCTAAAGTTTGCGCTATACTGAAAGTGTTCATACAATTTTTCATAATAAAGTACAGAGTGCTTTTATTTAAGCATTTTGGTGCACAGTTGGAAACGGCGCCGTAGGGCACAATTTAGAGCTGTGGACCAAAACTCTGTAGTGAAAGATTGTATGAACACCTTACGGTGCCGTTTTTATTGCGGCTATCAAAATAAATTAGATAAGTTAATAACGACCGGAAATCAGTTATTAGCTTTAGATTAGCAACTTAAGATTTTATACTTTTATTAGTTAAGGCTAATGTGCTCCTACGAAATACTTTTTTCGAGAGGCTTTCGGAGCTTACGAGCGAGAATGAGTGCGCGAAGCCCGTAACGACGGGCCTGAGCGACACGTCCCGAGAAAAAGTATTCGTGAAGCACAATTAGCCAGATAAAATAGAAATCTTAAGTAGTAATATAAATATATATTCTCTCGACACCAGAATATGTATAGTTTTTGATAGTCTATAATATTCGTATTCCAATAAAACAATATACGGCATCCTTGGGTAATCTACATATATCTACAAGGAGGGCAAAGA
>CAZUNS010000105.1:0-2771 GCA_964621655.1 uncultured Candidatus Saccharibacteria bacterium
AAGACATTACTAGTGCCAGCGCGTCGCTTTGACTCTTGATGTCCACCATAAATTAATGGCTGGTAAAGAGCGCCGTCTCGCACGTACAAAATGCCTACGCCCACAGGGCCGCCAATTTTGTGCGCCGAACAGGTCAGATAATCTACATCGAGTTTTTTAACGTCAATTTTGATTTTGCCGAGAGCCTGCGTAGCATCGGTATGAAAATAACTGCCGCTCCCATGAGCATACTCGGCTAGCTTTTCGATTGGCTCGATCGTACCCAGCTCATTATTTGCCATCATTACCGAAACCAATTTTGCATCTTCGGGAATATCTTCGGGATCAACTCTACCCCAACGATCAACTTTCATAATTTCTAGCTCATCAGCTCGCGCTTGCGCTGCTTCTAAGACCGATGGGTGCTCAATCGCACTCACTGCAATCTTCTGGCCACTAAATATGTTCATTACGGTATTGTTGGATTCACTGCCGCCCGATGTAAAGATAATTTCTTCTGGCTCAGCATTGATGAGTCGCGCTACTTTGGTCCGTGCATCCTTAATTAGTTCTTGCGCCGCCTGTCCTGCGCTATGCAGAGCGGAGGCATTGCCTAGTTCTGAGTTAATTACTTCTTTCATCTTCTGCTTTACTTCCGGCAAAAGTGGGGTAGTTGCAGCATTATCAAGGTAAACCATCTTATTTCCTACTATACTTTACAATTTCGTATTTAATTCCTTTATCTTCACCAGCTCTCAGCACTTGTCGTGTATATTTAGACTTATCAAATTCGGGGAAAAACTCACTCGCGGGCTTTTTGGCATCCACTTCAGTTAGATATAAAGTTTCGGCTTCGTCGATATACATATTATACAGGGATGCGCCGCCAATAATAAACTTCTCTGCGGTATCCTGCGCTAATAATTCATCTAATTCCGACTTGCTTGTGCACCATTTTACCGCGGGTATATCTTGCGGATGTCGTGACAAAACGACATTCTCGCGTTTTGGCAATGTTCGCCCGATTGACGCAAAAGTCTTTCGCCCCATTACCACCATACTACCAGTTGTCGTTTGGCGAAAGAATTTCATGTCTTCAGGGATTTGCCATAGCAAAGCATTATCGCGCCCAATCCCGCGGTCTTTGCTAATACAGGCAATCATGGCTAGGTTCTTTATCATTCTTCTCGCAAAATCCTTCCCGTACCGTACTCTAAATGCAATAAGCGCTGATTGCGCGATCCACGGAACTTCATTAACAGATCACGTTCGGACAGAATAAACGGCCCATCAATCAAAGCATCAAGACTTTTTAGGAACTCCACCTGTGCGCCCCCCATCTCAAGAATTTTTTCGTAAGTAAATCCCGAAAATGACCAAACGTTCCAGCCAAGTTCCTTGCGACACCATTCGGCAATCTCGCGGCAAGCTTCGGGCTGCACAAATGGCTCACCCCCGCAGAAGGTAATCCCACTTTGCCCCCGAAAAGTCGCCAAACGCTGTTTTACTTCTGCTACATCTACGAGAACCCCGCCATTAAAATCCCAAGTTTCTGGATTCTGACAGCCCTTGCAACGATTGGGGCAGCCTTGCGTCCACAGTACCGCGCGCAAACCATACCCATTCACAATATTATCATGCTCTAGTGGTCCTGAAAGTCGAATCTGCATATCTTCCTCTATGGCGAGAGCTAGCCATCCGGCCAGCTCCCACTTATTTATCATTATACTATATTATATTGTACCCGTCATCTTGTCTTGAGTGCGTTTGGCGGCTTCACGAGCGGATTTTTCGCCTAGAGTGTAAACACCACTTACGTTATGTTTGACGCGGTCACGCTCTTCGGCTTTCTTACCATCGTTCCAACGCTCAAGACTGCCTACCAGATAACCAGTGATGCGGCGCAAACGTTCAAATGGCACATCGCCTTCTATTCGGCCGCAAGACGGACAACGTTCGCCAGCAATGATACCAGAGAAACCACAAACTGGATCACGATCAACGGGGTGATTAACCGAACCATAGCCAATACCCGATTCCTTCATCTTGCGAATTACCGCTTCAAAGGCTTCGATATTCTGGGTCGGATCACCATCTAGCTCAATATAAGTAATATGCCCAGCGTTACAGAGCGCATGATACGGTGCTTCGATTTCGATCTTATCAAAAGCCGAAATTGGATAATAAACTGGCACGTGGAAGCTATTGGTATAATATTCACGATCCGTCACACCTTTGATCTTGCCGTACTCCTTGGCATCAATCTTGGTAAAGCGCCCTGCAATACCTTCGGCTGGCGTCGCCAAGAGACTGAAATTGAGACGATATTTCTTCATGTAGGCGTCACAGCGCTCACGCATATGGGTGATAATATCGAGGCCTAGCTCACGCGATTCCTCGTCTTCACCGTGATGCTTACCGGTCATGGCGACGAGAGCTTCGGCCAGACCGATAAAACCAATACTGAGCGTACCGTGTTTGATTACGTCGCGCAGAGTGTCGTTTGGCCCGAGATTTTCGCTGCCTAGCCAGTTGCCCTGCCCCATCAAGAATGGGAAGTTGCGCACATGCTGATTGGCCTGAAAATCAAACCGTTCAAGCAACTCATCGGCCACTAAGTCCATTTTCTCGTCAAGCTCGCGATAAAAGCCCGACCAGTCCGCGTCTTGACGCTCGCCGGTACAAATCCCGTGCTTAATACCAATCCGCACCAAGTTGACCGTCGTAAAGCTACAGTTACCGCGGCCCGGAGTAATACTATCCGATTCCTTAAAGATACTACCATAGACCCG
>CAZUNS010000106.1:0-2729 GCA_964621655.1 uncultured Candidatus Saccharibacteria bacterium
TATATTACTTTGGAGGCGGTTCTTGATTCTACTTACAAAACAAAAACGACACCGCGAGGGTGTCCAACCAAAATCGTTCTAACAGGAATAGCATGATTTGCCTCCAATGCAAACGAACTCGCGATGCCGTTTCCAACACTGCAGTTCAAATCAATGCTATAACAAAAGCCACCTGTTGTAACGAACATATTTTGATTGGACACTCCTATTATACATAACTTTTTCAAAATCAACAAGCTTTTTCTTAGCCACATCTGGCGAAATTTACCCTATTTTATACCGAGTGTGTTAAAATAAACTTAATGAGGGGCGACCTGGTTCTTAACTGAGCGAGGCCAACCCTCTCATTTTTGTTCTCCTATGAAAAACTATCGCCGTATGGCAGCTTGCCCAAATGTGGCTAGGTACCATTCCATTTTTATCAAATCAACTTTTGAAACTTAAACCCGATTTTCTACACATTTTACACATTACCATGTTATAATAGAAATGTGAAGAAACCTGTGCTTTCTAAACTATTTCTTTATCGCTATCGTTTCCATGTGGGCTTCTTTTTGCTAGCGGTGGCTTATATTGTCATCTTGTTTGGCTTACCACTCCTGGCACCAGCCGGTCTCTCCGAAGCCGAGATGAAATCCGCCGCACATTCTTATGCTTTGCAGCCCGACTCCGTCCTGAAGGGCGACATCGTAGATTTGCCTTACCGCGCCTTGCAAAAGCTCTCTATTATGCTTTTCGGGCTTACAATCTACTCCGTCAAGTTGCCCAGCATCATTATCGGACTATTCCTAGGGCTCTTATTAATTCTTTTGCTAAACCGCTGGTTTAAGACCAACGTCGCCCTGCTCGCGTCAATTCTTGCCGTGCTCTCGGCATCCTTCTTGTTCCTAGCTGGCTCTGGCACACCCCTAATTATGTTAGTTTTCTGGCCAACTTTATTATTATGGCTCGGTTCCAAGATTCAAGGTGTCACCAAGCCCAAACCGCTGTACTGCTTCGTATTCGCTTTTGCTTTGCTAGCATCTATTTTCACCCCGCATCTTATTTATTTAGCCGCGTTCATCGTACTGTTCGCACTTTTACACCCGCATTTGCGCTTCACTATCAAAACTTTACCCACCGTACCGCTAATTCTAACTTTGTTTATTATCTTAGTTGGACTGGCAGCACTAGTGGTGGCCGCCTTCGTCAACCCCAGTATTATCCCGGAATTGCTCTTTGCGCCAGGACTAACACTAGGCGGGTTCTTTGCAAATATTCAAGTTGCTTTCTTGCCACTTTTCTCCTGGAGCACCACACTAGAAAGCCAATTTCTTTCACCATTCGTCGGTCTGGCGTCTATCGCCTTAGCCGTGATTGGCCTACTCTCTACCGCCAAAGGCTTCTTCGCGTCGCGCAACTCTATTGCTAGTTGTTTAATCATCTTTACAATTTTCCTGGCTGGACTAAATCCCGAATCCGCCATTCTTATCCTACTACCACTCGCCATCCTGATTGCGCATGGCTTACGTTACATTCTAGACAAGTGGTACAAACTCTTCCCAGACAACCCTTACGCACGGATTAGCGCCGTCTTTCCGATCGGCATTTTTATGGGAATTATTATCATTGGCGGTCTGACGCATTTCTTATTTGGCTACCACTACGTACCAATGGTAGCGGACGAGTTTAATAACGACCTTACATTATTGCGTTCACAAGTCGATAACGACCAAACTATATATATTATTGATAACGAGGTTGCCTACAATTTTTACCAAATTCTCCAGGCCAACGGTGAAGGCTATCCAGTCGCAGCGGATTTTCCGACCGATCAAGAATTGCCGCATGAATACGCCACCCTAGGCCACCAAGAGACTTCAGGTGAGCTCAAAAGAATAATAGTATCGTCAAAATCCAATAATTCTGATAGAATATATGTATATACTAGTAAAGAAGTGGTGGAAGAATTAAATACGGAAGAAAAGGAGTAATATGGGTGCGACAATGGATCAAATGAAAATGCTTAATCAAATTCGTAAGGCGCAAAAAGCGCTCAAGAACGAGATTGTCGAAGTCGAAGCGGGCGATGGCGCCGTCACCGTCCAGATTACGGGCGAACTAAAGATCAAGAGCGTAAAAATCGACCCGAAGAAAATCGACCTTGATGACATCGAAGAACTTGAGCATTGGATTGAAGATTGTATGCGCGATGGCTATGCAAAAGCACAAGAAATCGCGACAGACAAAATGAAACCATTAATGGGCGGACTAGGTAGTCTCGGCCTCTAAAAAGGAGTCAACCTTGATAGACAAAATCGAAATCAGCGGCAACAACTATAAGATTTCCGATAGCTTCCGGAAATACGCAGCCAAGCGCATCGGCAAGCTCGATCGTTATCTACCCAGGGGAAACAAGAAAGACGTCATCGCCAAGATTGTCGTCACCGAAGTAGACCGTGCTCATGGTAATAAGTATGACATTTCGGCAGCTATGGAAATCACTGGTGGCAAAGTCATTACTGCCAAAGATGAGTGTTCTAATGTCTTCGCTGGCATCGACATTCTCGAAGCTAAGCTCAAAGGCCAGGTACGACGTTTCAAACTCGAAGCCACCCCACACCTTAGCAGAAAGGGGCTAAAGAGCTTGTTTACAAAGAAAGCGTAATCCGCTAAAATTTCTCACATTAAGTTACTCATCAATACCGAAGTTGTGCTATAATAAGACAAAGAGTAAAGCATATTATTTG
>CAZUNS010000107.1:0-2678 GCA_964621655.1 uncultured Candidatus Saccharibacteria bacterium
TACCATTACTTAAGTTAGTTGGTCCAGTAATACTTAATGTATAACCAGTAATATTGTCTGCCTTTACTTGTACGGTATGACTAGAATAAGCTACACCATTTCTGACTGTAGCTGTACTATCAGTAGGAGTACCATTATCTATAATGAGAGATGTATTATTACTAACCGTTTCTGCTGCATAGGCTTCATCATCAACTTCTCCAAAACCAATTACTATCGTACCATATCCCATAATACCCAGGAGAACAAAGATGCTTAGGACCGGAATACTATCATATAAAGCTTTACCGAATCTAGAACATACGATGCCGTGGTATATTCCATATAGTTTATTACCAACTCCCTTGCAAGTAATAGTAATTGGTAATTCTTTTCTTTTTGGTCTAGCTTGTCTTTGAAGCATATTTGCCCTCCTTATGGTATTTACGACACTTTTACCCTACAGGTATATCGTTTCTACTTATTAGAAAGCATCAAAAAACCGGCAATGGTAGATGCTAACAAACCATTACTATAAAATATATAAACTTAGCTATATATTTTGGAGGCGGTTTCTGATTTACTTACAAAACAAAAACGACACCGCGAGGGTGTTGTATAAATCAATTCTTGATTCCATAAGGATTCACAGAGCCGACTTATCCCTTGCGGTGCCGATTTTCTCTGTGAATCAAATTCAGACCTACGAAAAAATCCTATGGATAACTTAAACTGATTTATACAACACTTTTATCTTATCACGAAAATAAGCATCTTGTCTAGTTTTTTTTGCACAAAACGGTTTACTTAACTAATTTAGAACAACCCCTAAGTTTTAAGTAGCTATCTACATTATAGAATATTTCTTTGTAATTGTACCTAGTTTCGTATTCACGCAGAATGAGATTTAGTCTTTTGGTGGTAAACGTAAGATCTCGATAGATATGTCTTAAGTGTCGTTTCATAACACTCCATAAGTTTTCTATGTGGTTAGTAGGACCAAAATAGAAGTTATCATGGTCACATCTTTCATGATCATAGCCGTTCAAGAACTTCGCCCGTTCGCGAAGCGTAGTCTATACGGGCCTAAGAAATATCTTCGGGCGTGGCGGTTTCGACGATTTCAAAATCCAACGCATTTTCGCCTGCTCAAAAGAAAATCAGAAAATTCTCACCCAGATCTTCGAGATCGCGATCGACTAGTAGAATCAAATCCATCAGCAAGAAATGAAACAGTGTCGTGATCGCGAAGGCAAAATGTTCGATTTTGTGATCCCTAAGACAGATGAGTTCTCGGATAACTCAACGGAAATCCCGTTCGAAAATTATCTCGGCCATTGTCAGGCTGTGGGGTGGTCTAGTAAAACCAGAGAAAAGTGGCTGGGTAATTCAAACCGACTACCTGACGCGTAAAGCGGCGAAAAACGAAGAAGATCCAGCAGGAACCGACTATTTCGATAAGAATTGGTTAGATTTCTCAATCTAAGAAATATTCAAAGGTTAGCTATGCTCATTCTTTGCCAGAAAATCGCTAAAAATCGTTGTAATTTTTACAATCTCTCTTGACAACTGTCTCGATTTTAACTCCAAAAAGTATTGTATTTTCGTAATCGCTGTAGTATAATAAGTGCAAGGATTGGGGAGTCCCCGGTCGATATTATCCGCTAGGTGAAATAGTCTTAGCGGGTTTTATTTTGTCGTAAAAAAAGGGGGGCACATCCCCTAGTTTCTCCTGCTCTCTCCGATGATTACGGAAAGACCTGTACGCCATATCCGATAACGCCACCGTTATTATCGGAACGAATCTTGCCGCGAATCACTTCAAACGCTGGATTCACCATGTCGTTGTTAAGAACGAATCGTGCGATCGGATAAGCACAGAAATCCGCAATCTCAATCCCGACTTCCATATCAGACTTCTTCCGCATCTGTATATTAGGTGTAAAACGTACCTTAAATCGTTCCGAAGATACCTTCATTGATCCTGAGTAAAGCAGTTGATGATAACGCGCAGATACAACCTTATCTTCCTTCTTGCCTCTACTTTCAATCGCCGTTCGAATAATTGCTGATGTGCTCGGGCTATCAGTCTCTACGACCGCCCGCTCCATCACGGAAGTCAAAGCGACCTGATAGGGGTCATCCGCAATCAAACCGTATTTCTCCAGATACGCCGTTTTATCAATTGCTGAGCTAATAAGCTGATAATCGGTTTCGGTAAGGATCTTATCTAGTTCGTAATAAAAATGTTTCTTAACGTCGCGATCAAAGAAAATCTCAAATCCATTTTGATATTTACGCATATCGCGACAATGGATCACGACGGGCTTGTCATGAAAATATTTAGCCTTGAGAAAATTAATCTTCTCGCAGAGTTTATCATATTCTGGCGCAGCAATCAACACACCAGTCAAAGCAAGGACGGGAAAAGACTCGTCGATACTTTTGAGACTGCTCGTGCCACACTCGTCTAGAAATAAATAATATTCCTCCATAGCTCGTCTAATTATACCACACTTTACCCCTTAATGTCCATTACTTTATCTGTTTTGGTTTGTACAAAACCATCAATGCCCTATGTAAAGTCCCCCAACTTCGTCAAGATCTTCTCAAACAACAAGAGTGCAAAATTGCCAAACCCCAGAATAAGCATAAAAGTATTGACAAAATCACCATTCTGTGCTACAATGGAAGTATAT
>CAZUNS010000108.1:0-2671 GCA_964621655.1 uncultured Candidatus Saccharibacteria bacterium
TATTGGAGATGACGAAGCCTAAGATCTGATAATCTGCGCCAGTGTCTACAGACCATAAACAACAATAACCGCCCCCTACTAAGTAAAAGGGTAAATTCACTTTACCGATACTTTTGATTATATATCACCGAAATTATTTTTGCAATACTAAAATGTGCAGTTTTTATTGATTATCGTACCCAGGACATCATTAACTGTGGCACTATAAGTTCTTCATAACTAAATCGTATGCTCTTTGTGCCATGCGATTAGTAACATGGGTGTATAGCTGCGTTGTTTGAACGTTATCGTGCCCGAGTATTGTCGCGATAGTCATGACATCTATACCTTGCGAAAGAAGATACGTAGCACAAGAATGTCGCATAGTATGCGGATGCACACCAACAAATTCCGATTCTAGGCAAGCCCGCTTAAAGATATTGCGAACAGATTGATCGGACATTCTCACATCTGCTTGGGTAGAAATAAACATGGCCGGACAATTATCAACTCTAGTTGCTAGATATTCATTTAAAGCTTTTTCGGCACGATTGTTGATATAACATTGACGACTATATTTACTTTTACCACTTACGTTAAATGAACGGTTTTTAATGCTATTACGATCTAGTTTTACAAGTTCTGATACGCGGATTGCACTCGAAAATAAAACTTCGCAAATTGCTACATTGCGTAGTCGTGCCTGTTCTGTTAGGTTAAGCCGGGGCATCTTTACGACGTCTATAAAATCACGCACCTCTTCCAAGGTTAAGAATTTAATATCACGTTTTTCATGCTTCGGTAGCCCAATTAGTCCTGGGTTTAAAACGTTATAGCCATGAATATCACACCATTGCAACAATCTTCTCATCGACGTCAAGGCTTTGCGTACTGTATCTGGGCGCACCCATTTCGATAAGTGGATGCGATAATCCGTTATATCGTCAATCCCGAAGTCCTGTATATCATCTATTTTGCGGCCACTGAATCCGTGTTTGTTTGGTTCGCCACTACAAAAGTCAATAGCCAGCTTTTTCATGAACTCCCAATGCCGAATTGTTCCGGTCGCCATGCCTGCGGCGATAACCTGATCCTGGATATATTGGTCAAAAGCATCATCTACCGACAACATGCGCGTGCGCGATTTTGTTGTTTGTATCATTTTTTGTAAATCTGTTGGCGATAACTCAAGGACTTGCCTTAACAATTCGCGATTTTCTGGCGTAGTGATGTATTGCGATGATACGCCAATATTTTTTAATAATTGTGCCATCTCTGTTGCTGACATATTTTCTCCTTATAGATTGTTTTAAAATCGTCAAAAACTTTCCGCTTGCAAAAGTTTAAGCGACTTGTAATCGAACACATTTAATCTTAATCAAGCGTAATAGATTACTTGTGTATTTGAGCCGAACAAAAAGCCCGGCTGCTTCAGCACTTGTAGTGCATCCGCCACCGGCGATTCCTATGACTTGTCCAGAGCCGTATAGGAGAACTATTATCTCTCATTTTACTTTAGTGCAGATACTTTGTAAAGACTTTGTCCGCCAATTCGACCCCAATACCTCCTACCGAACGGTAGTTTTAAGCGCTATCAAGCGCGAAAAGGGTTAATAGAGTTTTATTTTTAATTTTTATCTTTAAATTCCTTCTTTTGCAGTGGCTTTAGGATTCTTTTATTAATATCGCGATCAGTACCTAGCACACGCCGTTCAGACTTAGACAATGTACGTGTTTCCATTTTTAGCTCTGTAAGCTTTGCTGTACAGATCAAATCTGCCACTTGCAGCATTTTATAATCTTTCTGCATCGCTTTCTTAAATTCTACATTATTAAACAATGTTGTAAATACTGCAACTAGTACTCGTACGACGCCAAGTTGCCCATTATCATAATAAATTTTTATCTTATCGAATGATAAGAAATATGGATAGTGATGTTTAATAAAGTTTGAGAACTTGCGAGCCAGTTGCTTTATTAAATCAGTTTCGTCTTCTATATGTTTTTTGTTGACAGTAAATGTTTTATAAGAAAAATCTACCTTTGACGCGAATGCTAACATGCGGCGTAGCACTTGTACTCTTTCTAGGGGAGACATGTTTTTATAGCCTACTTCTCTACGAATTAGGGGTCCGAGATGAACAAAATCAAATCTTAGAGAAGTTTCTGCCAGTCTTTCATTTAGATAGTTAATTTGCTCAGTAATGTCGTTGTGTTGATCGTGAAAAACTGCTCCAATGATGTAGTAAGGTGATTTTGAATCATATTCGCCAAAATCACCCGATTCGTCGATAAAAATACTTAATTCCTTCTTCATATGCGCTCTTTAACCGTCAAAAAAGTGGGGGCTTGCCCCACCATCAGTTAGGACCAAGACCTTACAGTCAGCCCAATATTTACATTATAGCATAGTTACTACTATAAGTAAATACTATTTTGACATATTTTTATATTTATACTATTTAATTCCCGTGCTGCATGTTGGTAATCCTTCCTTGACTTTTATGGTTACGTAAGGCATAAATTTGCCTACTAAAACACATGGGCTCATAATTCGGCTCTGGACAAGTCATACGAACCCCGGTATTATCAGTAAAATAACCGTCACCTTTTTACAGGGGTGACGGTTATCGTGTTCCATAAACAACCTTCGTCGTATCCTGCTTATCTGTAGGTGGATCACCAGTAACGT
>CAZUNS010000109.1:0-2670 GCA_964621655.1 uncultured Candidatus Saccharibacteria bacterium
CGCCGGCAAAACCACCGGCTCCTGCTCGCTACCATCGAAGTTATCTCGAAAATCTACTGTTTCCTTCTCAATGTCAGCCAAAAGCTCCGCCCCGACTTTGTCCATCCGAGCCTCAGTGTACCTCGAAGCCGCTGGATCATCCCCATCCATTGAACCGAAATTACCTTGTCCCTCAACCAAGGTATAACGCATCTTCCACGGCTGCGCCAAGTTCACCATCGCATCATAAATCGACGAATCGCCGTGCGGGTGATATTTACCCATCACTTCGCCCACAATACGCGCAGACTTGACCGTGGCATGGGGAGCTTTCCAGCCGTTTTTGTTCATGGCATAGAGAATCCGGCGATTTACCGGCTTCAAACCATCACGCACATCCGGGAGCGCACGATCGATAATCACCGACATCGAATAGCGCAAGAAGTAGTTTTCCATGGTACTTTCGACGGCTTTTTGCTCAATACCATTGATAACTTCGCCTTCCAAAGCCGGAGCCCCGTCCGCGGATTCTGGCATGGCTTTCGTAGAAGCCCCAGAAACCCCTTCTGAATCTATACCTTGGTCATACCCAGCTTTTGTAGTTTTGTCGCCTGTAGGCTCTCCTGACGCTTCTGGAGGCATATTCTGCTTATTTTTATCGATATTTTCGTCTGATTTTGCCATTTTCTACCTCCTTCCCTTAGAAATCCAATTCATCCAGATTAACACTCGCCGCACCCGCCTGAATAAAGTTCTTCCTTAGTAATACCTGATCGCCCATCAACTTAGTAAAGACTGCATCGGCCTTTTCGGCATCATCAATATGAACCTGCACCAAAATCCGATTCTCTGGGTCCATTGTCGTCTCCCAAAGTTGTTTTGCGTCCATCTCACCAAGACCCTTAAAGCGATTCTGTGCAGTATAACCAGCCTGCTTGAAACGCTCTTGAGTCGGGTCAATCTTCACACCCGCCGCTTCACGCTCAGCAATCTTTTCTTGCAATTTCTTCTCTAGTGCAACTTCGTCATAAACATAATCAATCTTGCGATTACTACCAGTACCCTTAGTCAAGCCAAACAACGGCGGTTTCGCCAGATACACATGCCCCGCTTTAATCACTTCCGGCATATAGCGGAAGAAGAATGTCATCAGCAAAGTAGCAATATGTAGACCATCGACATCAGCATCGGTCATAAAGATAATTTTGTCATAACGTAAACCATCTAGATTAAACTGTTCGCCAATTCCTACGCCCAAACCTTTAATCAAGCTGACTAACTCTTGATTGGCCAGCATCTTATCAAGACGCGCTCGCTCGGTATTCAAAACCTTACCCCGCAACGGCAAAATCGCCTGAATCTGCGGATTACGGCCTTCCTTAGCACTACCAGCCGCCGAATTACCCTCTACGATAAAGAGCTCACAATCCGAACGGTTACGGCTAGAACAATCCGCCAGCTTCGACGGAAGGTTCAGCCCTTCAAAAGCACCCTTGCGAATTACATTGTCACGCGCCGCCCGTGCCGCCTTGCGTGCCCGCGCCGCTAGAGTGGCTTTGTTGATAATTTTCTTCGCAATATTCGGATTTTCTTCGAGATAATAGCCAAAATACTCGCTCATTACCTTGTCGACATAGCCACGAACTTCGGGATTACCCAATTTATTCTTCGTCTGGCCTTCAAACTGCGCATCCGGCAACTTTACCAAAATCACCGCCGTCAGGCCTTCCTTAATATCATCACCGGTCAAATTTGGCTCTTTTTCTTTCAGCAAATTGTTTTTCCGAGCATAGTCATTAATTACCCGGTTCAAAGCCGTCCGAAAACCCACTACATGCATACCACCTTCAGGGGTCAACACGTTATTTGCAAAAGGTTTAATCGTCTCCGTAAAGGTATCATTATACTGCAAAGCTACTTCGATCATAGCGTCTTCCATCAGCTTCTCGACGTAGAAAATATCGTCTGAGACTACTTCTTTGCCTTCGTTCAAGCGACGCACATAGCTACGAATACCACCTTCAAAGTAAAAAGATTCCCGCGCCCCCGTACGCTCGTCGCGCACTACAAAGAGAATTCCCTTCGTCAGATAGGCTTGGTGTCGCGCATAGCTAGATACCCAATCGTAGTCAAAAGTCGTAGTTTCCTTAAAAATCTCTGGGTCAGGATAAAAAGTAATTGATGTTCCCTTGCCGTCCGAAGCGCCAATCTCCGTCAAACCTTCGCCAGTCGTCTTGCCCTTATCAAACTCAATATGGTAAATTTTGCCATTTTTGCGAACTTCGGCCACCATGTGCTTAGACAGCGCATTTACCACCGACGAACCTACACCGTGCAAACCCGACGAGACCTTGTATCCGCCACCGCCAAACTTACCGCCAGCGTTCAAGACCGTCAACACCGTCTCAAGCGACGATTTCTTGGTCTTAGGGTGAATATCTACCGGAATACCCCGACCGTTATCATCTACCCGAATCCCCCCATCCGCCTGAATCGTAATAACTATCTTATTTGCAAAACCAGCAATCGCTTCGTCAACCGAGTTATCGGCGATTTCCTTCACTAGGTGATGTAGACCATCAAACCCCGTAGAACCAATATACATACCCGGACGAATACGGACATGCTCAAGCCCTTCCAAGACCTGAATCTGGGAGCTATCATAATTACCTTGCCCATCACTTGTTTGTT
>CAZUNS010000110.1:0-2653 GCA_964621655.1 uncultured Candidatus Saccharibacteria bacterium
TCCCTAAATAGGGCGGTTTCGGTTGCCCTGTTTGCACCTTTTGTTTTGAGATAAGTTTTAGCTATGCCTTACCAATTCATTTCTCATGTCAGACTTTACAGATATAAGGAGGTTGTTTAACATGGTTAGAATTAGCGATAACCCGGAGATTTTCATGGATTTTATCGGCGACACCGAACGGATATTACTGTTCGAGACGGCCGTGATTGGCGTGGATTTCAAACGTTTTAGCAAGATGGCCGGCGACATAAACACGCATTCTGCGGATGGCATTCTCGTCCACTTGGAAGACCTTCTCAACGGACGCCTGAGAATCTGCTGGAATCCGGCACCAAAAAGCGACATTACTCTGGATATGGCTGTACAGACTTTCCGCCAGGCCCTGCGTGAAGGGTGTGTTACATGCCCCGATTTCAAGCCTGGGTACTGAATTCGCTCCGAAGGCAACCAGACCTAACTCATTTTTGCGCTTATCTCACCACTGCGCCGCACCAGTTCAAAAGGTGCGGTTTTTTCTTTGGTCGTGAATCTTAATTCTGTCAATTGAATATTTTACTGCCAGACCGCCACACAAGCGGTAAAATCTCTTTGGCCGTCATCAAATTTATGTTAAAATAGTCAAAAGAGAGGTTTTATGAGTTCAGAAAATTTAGCACGCAAGCTGCCCGATCGCGCGCCGCACCAGGATCAGATGAGAGAGCTGACGCCGCTTTCGCGCAGCCAGGATCGCAAAAATGGGGATAATATCATCCAGCTCTATCAACGCGAGCAAAGTCGCGCGACGCAGAGCAAGATGGGGCGCAAAATCAATGCGATAACCACAGAGACAAGGTCCAATATAGCAGCCACAGAAGTAAAGTCTGGCACAGCAGCCACAGGTACAAGTGCCAATGCAGCCGGCGCAAAGGCGTTCATGCCCACCCAGCTTACGATACGCGACTTCGCTGATATTTATCCAGCAGGCAAAATCCAGTCTGACATCGACTATGTTGAGCGGATACAGAAAAGAATCGAAGAAGAACGGGAAAAGCTCGAGAAGGAAGTTGGGCCCGATGCTAAGGCCTTTGAAAAGTTTTTCATCGCGGGCATACAGCGAGGGCGATGGCTTGGCAATGTTGCTAATACTGATGGCGAAAACACTTTTACCACCGAGACTCATGAAACGACCGATTTCGACGATTTACGCCATCGGATTGACGCTTTTACAACCCTGCATTTCGCGGAGCCAGTTGAGACTACGGCTGGCAATATCAATAAGTTGCCGATGGCTTTTGATGTAACTTTGCAAGACAATCGCGAGAAGATTGTCGACAAGCTCACACGCTGTTCTAATGCTAAGACGCCGCTGCCTTTCGGGTTTTCCGAATTGACTTACTATACAGATAGCGGGAAGAAATCCGCTTTTAACCTACTACCCCGCTATGTGATCGGTATCAATGGCGACGAAGCCAAATATATCCGCGAGACCACTCATGTTGACCCTAATACGGGCGTGGCTAGTTTTAATGCGCTGAGCCCACGCACTCTAATCACGCGGTTTAAGGTTTTGACCGAAATCCGCGCTCAGAATGAGCTATTCCAGATAATGTTACCCGAAGACATCGATGAAAGTGACGACATCCGCTGGCGGCAGGCATCAGCTTATATCGAAGCGGCTGACGAGTGTTTGCGTCAGGCTTTGCGTGTCTGCTCGAATGAGCTAGTCCAACGGCAATGCCTACCCCGTGCCGTTTTGGACAAGATTGCTGCGCGCCCGGCCGCTGCTTCGCCACAGCCTGTTATCGAAGAATACCTGATGCAATCCGCACATGAAGCTTTTGTCGACCAAAAGCGTGAACGTTGTCGCCGTACCGGAGAAAGGTTTGTCGAAGGTGAAAGCGATGATACCTTCGTCGCCATTGTCAACTGCGCCCGTCAGCTACGCGATGCCGTGATGGACGACGAGCCAGACGGCTTCTATGCATCACAAGGCGCGCTCAAGGCTCATAATCGTAGCTTTGAGATTCCACAAGATTTGGCAGAGTGAATTTAGGTCTGGC
Organism: uncultured Candidatus Saccharibacteria bacterium; assembly: GCA_964621655.1. Lineage (GTDB taxonomy): Bacteria > Patescibacteriota > Saccharimonadia > Saccharimonadales > Saccharimonadaceae > Nanosyncoccus. The sequence continues at coordinate 2,040 of CAZUNS010000110.1, forward strand.
GCCCTTGAGCCTTTGATTCGTATGATCGCCATAGCGTGTTTTGACGTATGGGGTTTGGCTGATTGACGTATTTGACGCTCGCTGGTAATGGTATTATAATTAGGCAATATGAAGATTACTTTAGTCTTGCATAATATCCGCTCGGTTTATAATGTGGGGGCGATTTTGCGCACGGCCGAAGGTTTGGGCGTTACACAGGTTGTTTATTCGGGCTACACGCCGCGCTACAATGACCCCGCCCTGTTGCCCCACCTGCAGACCAAGCTGAACCGCCAGATTGCCAAATCGGCACTTGGCGCCGAAGAGCTGGTCTCGCAGCTTAGCCTTGACGATCTTAGCTCTTGGCTCGAGCAACAGCGGAAATTAGGCCGCAAGATTATTGGCTTGGAGAATAATTTGCAACCTAGCGAGATGCCGCGTCGACTTATTCTGGGTCAGGATGCCGATCTAGGCAGCGAAATTGTCTTGATTCTGGGCGAAGAAGTCCACGGCATCCCTGCCGAGCTCCGTGAACAAGTCGACTTTTTCTTAGAAATTCCGATGCAAGGGCGCAAAGAGTCTTTTAATGTCTCTGTAGCGACTGGCATTGCGCTCTGGGGGTTGCAGAATTGCTA
>CAZUNS010000111.1:0-2625 GCA_964621655.1 uncultured Candidatus Saccharibacteria bacterium
TGGATTATGACGAAATGATTTTCGAAAAGCTCCAGGAGCAGAGCCCGTCCAGCTCAGACATCTGATCAATAGCAAACGAGACTCCGGACTATCTGGGGATCTCTGACAACAGCATCCCCCGGCTAGACCGGGGGATTTTTAATGACAACAAAACACCCCTATATACATGATGGTGATGGGGGTGTTTGACTAGATTATTTCTTGGCAGTTTTGCGGGCAGATTTTGCGGCTTCTTCGGTCACAGCTTCCGCTACGGCTTCGGCAGCGGCTTGTTCGGCTACGCGCTCGGCTGCGTCTTCGGCGGCATAGCGACGTTCCTGCTTCTCGATTACATGATTAGCAAATGTCTTGACAATTCCGCCTACTGATGTCATACCTTTGACATTGTCAACGATATCGTCGGCCTTGGTTGCGATATTTTGACCAGTCTCTACGATCTTGCGCGCTTCTTCGGCGAGCCGAATTAGCCGCAAGGCTAGGATAATCCCTACTATCAGGAAGGTGCAAAGAGCGACTGCCAAAATTACTACGATAATCCATTCTGCTATTGTCATACTTGTTGTCATTTCCATATTATTGATTTATTGCTGCCTTTACTTCATCAGCGTAATCTTCGTTATCTAATACATATTTAAGATGAGCTAAGAAATAGTTTTTCGGGTCGCCGGTAGTCATCCAGGTGCCGCTAGTAGCCTTGGCGTAAACCCGACCAGTCGGGATTAAGCGCGCGATCGCATCGGCTGTCCAAAGCTCATTATCAAGGCCAGTGTGCTTAGGCTGGAGATACTCAAAAATCTCTGGCGTCAAGAGATAGCGGCCATACGAAGCTAGATCTGATGGTGCATCTTCTGGCTTCGGCTTCTCGACTAAGCCTTCGACGCGCATCTCGCCATCTTGGCTCAGCGAAACGGAAGCGTATTTTTTTATCTCTTCGTGCGGCACTTGCTGCGCGGCGATAATCGCGGCAGCTTCGGGGTGCTCATGGTGCGCTTCGATGAGCTCCTTGGTAGCTGGAGTACCGAACACTACATCGTCTGAATACAGCACGATAAAAGCTTCGTCGTCTTGGATAAATTTGCGCGCCGAAGCCACTGGCGAACCATTACCATAAGGCAACGCCGCATCTTGTTCGATAATTGTAATCTTTGGGAAATCTAGGACTTTTTGCACTGCCGCATAGCGATCGTCCTTGCCCTGGCTGTGGAGCTGTTTCTTAATCTTATTGATGGAATTATTGAAGTAATCTTCATAAAAGCTCTTACCATCAGGGGTAGCTACGATGATCATCTCTTCGATGCCGGCAGCTACACATTCCTCAACGATGAGCTGCATAATCGGCTTCGCGCCAATCGGTAGCATCGCCTTTGGTACGGTCTTAGTAATCGGCAAATAACGGCTAGCAAACCCCGCATCGGTAATGATAGCCTTAGTCGGTGTACGATATTTCATAAGGTCTATTATACCACACCTTAGTGCTTACCACTAGGCTTCCCAGTCTTACGATTTTGTAATTTCTGCCGACGAGCCGTTTTGATGGCTTCGGAGCGAGCTTCGCGATCTTCGAGCTTTTGCTCGCGATTGTGCACGCCATAGATTAAGCTCGAAATACCCAAAATTAGCATGTACGCCCCGAAGAAGCGCAGGAAGTCGACGTTGGCCAAATGGCCTGAGTTAAAGATAACAAAGCCAAAGACAATGCCACACGCCCCGCACAGCAGCCAGATAAATCGATCCGTCGGGTCTACCGTAGTACGGAAACCGATGATGATCTCAAAGATACCCCTGAGCGCGGTGTAGGCGGCGACTAGCGAAAGATGCCAGACCATTCCCTGATTAGTGACGAAGAGCAAGGCCAAGCCAAACGCCGCATCAAACAAGGCTACCAGGGTGGCCACTAGCCATCCTTCACGGTGATGGCTGCGATAGAGCGAATTAGCAAATTCTATCACTGCTAACGCCAGCAAGAAAATCCCAATCACCGGGATCAGACCCGCCGAGGTCTCGTCGGCCGTAAACAGCGTCAAGCATCCAAACAAAAGCGCTACGGCGCCCTGAAAAATAAATACCAACCAATGACTATCTATATATTTACGCTTAATCCGCGCCATAATACCTCCTATTTAGGTCTATTTTAGCATAAAATTAATCAAAGTGGGGATTTTTTGGTTGTAAGTGTGATTTGGGGAGATGAACTGGGGTGGTTTTTTGGGGGATTTGGAATACAATGTTGAGTTGATTTTGGAGTGGATTTGGGGCTAGTGCTGATTTGAATGGGATTTTCCGTTTCACCACAAGGTAGATTGTTGCTTCGGTAAAAATCAAAAAGAGCAGAAAGGTATTGCTTTAGCTTAACATAAATGTTAAAGTAGAAGTATGTTGTTTTTAATTACCTTTAGTTTAGGCTGAAGGTAATTTTAAATCCAATGGTAATGAGTAAATGGAACTCAAAACCAATGGAAAAGGATTTTTCTTGCTTCATACTATCGTACTCCACCCTTATTCTAAATTAAAAGTTATTTTTATCATAAGACGAATCGACCTTTTACGCATAGGTGGGTTTAATACGTAATCGGTCTTATGTCGACCTACTTTTAGTAACTTTCTAGCAAAATACTTTCTGCTCTG
>CAZUNS010000112.1:0-2612 GCA_964621655.1 uncultured Candidatus Saccharibacteria bacterium
CAGCATAATTCCCACCAGATGACTATTCGCTACGAAGTGCGCACATCAGGAGTGTACAAGAAGGTTTCTACCGGGAAATATTTCAAGCTCGAAGGCGAGGAACTAGAGAATTTCCGCCGGGCCACTCACGCTTATCTTCATGTGATTAAGAAAAATCTCTATAATCGTCAGCCACATCTAATCAAAATGCCAACTACGGCGTAATGTAGCGCTCCGATTCCCCAAAAAGCGTCCTACAAGAGAAAAACATCAAAAATAGCCCCAAAACCACTCCAGATACTTGACAAAAATACTAATCTGTGCTACAATGAAGGTATAAGGTTGGGTTTTTGTGTTTTTAGTAAGAGCATAGAGCCTAAAGTACATTATATTTGAGAAAGGATGTGGATTTATGTTTCGCAAACTGGCAGAAACCATGAACTGGTATCGGCGCTATCGTAACAGCAAGCGGAAAAATTCGACTTTTCGCAAGGTGATGAAGAAGCAGTTCCGGAAAATCTTGCAGGACGAGCAAGCCACTAAAGTGGTCGTAGAAGCCGTTTTGCTTTTTGCGGTCGCAATCGTCTTGCTGATCTGCTGGGTGGACCAGGTAGCCCATCGGGCTAAGTACATGCCTTGGATTACGGGAATCCTGCTCCTGATTATTATCGCTGCTGCCATCTCCTGCTTGATGCGCCTGCATCCCATACGGGTGGAAGCCAGCCGAACGGCGGCTTACGAGGCCCGCAAAGCGCGCGGAGATTACGTCGAAGAAAGCGACGACGATGACGACCCCGTTGCTCGTCATAATGCTCGCTATGCCACTCGCCGTCGCAACTCCGCCCATCACTAACTATCTCCCTTCTCTCGCACCAGGCCGCCCATTATCGGGCGGTCTTTTCATGCTATTAGTAATCTCCCGGCCAAGCTGAGCGTTTCGCTAATAAGATCTCGACCTAGGCCAGACTTAGCGGTAGGGCCTTTCCCACCTTAGCCCAGATTTGGCTTAGTTAACTAACCCCCCAGATTTCCGGGTCTTTTCATATTTAACCTTTTATTGTATAATAGAAGAATGATTTATCTTGATCACGCTGCGGCGACTCCAGTCTGCCCGAAAGCTCTAGAAGCTATGCTACCGTATTTCTCGGAGCAGTTTTTCAATCCTTCGGCGCCGTATCTGCCAGCCAAGCGCGTGCGCGAGATTTACGAACAGGCCAAAGACGAGATTGCACATGCCATTGGCGCGAAAGGTGTGGACTTGGTAATTACAGCAGGGGCGACCGAGTCGATCAACCTAGCTTTCACTGCGCGACGCGGTAAGGCCCTGGCACTCACTACCGAACATGCAGCCGTGCTCGAGACCGTCAAACAAGGCGAATATGACTTGATTGATGTTGATAAAAATGGTTTGATCATACTTGATGATTTACGTCATAAATTATCTAATCAAGTTGACTTTGTCTCGATTTCTTTGGCTAATAACGAACTAGGCACCATTCAGCCGCTCGCCGAAATCGCCGAAATTATCCGTACCGAACGCCAAAAGCGCTTACAGCAAGGAACTACCACCCCGCTTTATCTACACTCAGATGCTTCACAAGCTCTCAATCTGTTAGACATTAATGTGGCGCGGATGGGCGTGGATTTATTGACTATCAATGCGGCCAAATGTGGCGGCCCAAAGGGCGTGGGGGCGCTCTACATGGCACACGGAGTAAAAATTAGCCCTTTAAGTCACGGTGGTGGTCAGGAGCGGGGCTTGCGCAGCGGCACCGAGAATGTGCCAGGCGTAGTAGGGTTTGCCGTAGCCGCCCGTGAAGCCAAGGCACATCTAGCCGGAAATCGCAAAAAATATCAAGCAATGGCCAAAATCTTGCGAGAAGAATTAGCCCATCTATCTATTATAGCACATGATAATAAAAAAGTCAATAGGAAAAATGCTTCTGGGCTGGTTGGAGAAAATAACTCTGGGCTAGGCCGAGTGAAATTCTTAGGCCAAAGCAAACATCAACTGGCAAATTTCTGCCCCATGAGCTTCGTCGGGCTAGACGCGGAAAGATTAATCTATCGCCTAGAGCAACGGGGGGTCTTAGTCTCTACGGGCGCGGCTTGCGCGGCAAATAAAGGCAGCAAATCGCACGTGCTAGCGGCGATTGGGTTAAGCGATGCGGAAATTGCCGGGAGTTTGCGGATTTCGCTCGGTAGTACGAACACTCTAGAGAATGTCCGCGAAGCTGCCCATGTTATCCGCGAAGAAGCAGAGCTGGAGTACGAGCGAATCAATCGCCGGAATAATCTAGCATCAAACGAAAATCTTAAATCGGAGCGACGCCATGAGTAAAGTCTTTCTAGGTATGTCGGGTGGGGTGGATTCGTCGGTCTCGGCAGTTTTGCTCAAAGAGCAGGGTTATGATGTAACTGGCATCTATATGAAAAACTGGTCTCGGGATTTGCCGGGCATGAAATGTCCGTGGGCGGAAGATTTGGCCGATGCTAAGCGGGTGGCGGTGCAGCTAGATCTAGACTTTGAAGTGTGGGATTTTGAAGCGGAGTACAAGCAGCGGGTGGTAGACTATATGCTGGCCGAGTTCCAGAAGGGTCGCACGCCAAATCCCGACGTGATTTGTAATGAA
>CAZUNS010000113.1:0-2600 GCA_964621655.1 uncultured Candidatus Saccharibacteria bacterium
ACTCTTTCGTAACAACCCAACTTTGCTTAAGGAAATCGTGTTTGCGAATCAAGTCGGAGAGCAGTTTATGGACTGATTTTTCGATGGATTTCTGGACTTCGCGGACACAGAGGATGCGCATAGTTTTACTGGCTGCTTCAACGAGTAGAGAAAGACCTACTTGGGTAGATTTTCCGCTGGAACGGCCGCCGTAGTAGATAATATGCCGCCAGTTTTTAGATGGCTGGAATAACTCGATAAATGGCTCTGGTATTTCCAAACTAGCTCGATTCTCGCCCATCTTTCTTCTCCAAGCCGCATTTTACGAAGGCAATATCTATGCCGGAAATAGGCTCGCCACCGCTCGTAATATCGACGGTAGGCTTTTCTCCGGCTGTATCTCGAATCGCCTCGAAAGCACGCACGTCGCCATTTTTAATAACCTTATCTATGAGTGTTAGAAGCATCCCGGCGCCATACGTGGCGTTTTCTGGGCTAATACCGGCGTCAATAAGGCGTTCTTTTAGCTGGGCGTCTGATAGTTTGGATTGTAACAACATCTGAGCGATTCTTTGGAGTTTCAGCTCATCGTTATATTTTTTAGCTGATACGCGGCCGCCTTTACTGGCAATTCTTTTTCGCTCTTTGGGAGATCGTTTGGCAAGTGAGACCAGATTCGCTTTTGATTTTGGATTCTGGACGCGCGGGCCGCGCTTGGAAGGTTTTTTGGTGGTCATCCTTTTTCCTCCGTTATACTTACTATTGCTCTTGGGTTTTCTTTGTCTATGCCGCCGAATCGCACATTTTCTTCAATTACGCATTTGAAACTATCATCGGCAATAACCTCGGCTTTTACTAGGGCATCAAGGATGGCGGTAAGCTGGTTGTCTAAATCTCTACGTTGCGCAGTTGGCTGATAGACCTCAACGGAGACCTTACATTTTTCGATTGGCTTCTCTTGCTTCAGTGTTTGTACGCTAAACTGATCAACCATATCACTTTCATTGGCTTTGGCCGCAGGATTCGACACGATAACCGGTGCGCCAGAGCGTTTGCGAATAATCTGTTTCGAGTTCTTTTTAGATAGTACTCGGCCATAATAGGTTAGTTTTATTTCTTTCGTCATTATTCCTTTTGTCCTTTTTTCAAAATCTCATATTCGTCCCCTCGCAAAAAAACGGTCGTCCCCATAAACCGTACAGCGTGTGTGCCGTCTTGATGCCAATGTTGATACCAGACTGCCCACCGCCAACGCAGCTTTGTTCCTTTGAGTCTAGTTCTATAGACGGCCATTTTGTAAGCTGGGTGCTCGCTCGACATTTTCCTCCTCTGGTCAGTCAAAATTACGGGCTAATTCGTTGATACATCTAGCATTATCACGAGTAACAGAAAGAAAGCGATCGCAAAAATGGGATGCCCAGTAAGTATTAGCGTTACACAAGAGACCGTAAGTGCCAGTACGCAAATAGACGTGTTTGATTGTCGTATAGATACTTTCATTTTATTTTTCCATCGTTCCTTCCACGTTACGCGCTCTGCGATCTTGCTGACGCATATACAGGTGGCTTAATGCTTCTTCGATTTTTGTAATGGCTAGACTCGTGTTACGATCTGGTACTTGCTCGTTGTAGTGTTTCAAGCGGCAGGCTGACGCAATAAGCAAATCTTCTACCAAGACGCCATTTATGTCGTTAGGGTTATTTACCGTACCCTCTTGAAAATCTACGTTGAAGTGCGCTGAGTGTAGGCTTTTTAGCCTTCCGTCTCCGCGAGCATACGCTTCCTGTAACATTTTTATTGGGTTAAAATAGTTTTCGTCCATTATTCTTTCTCCTTCGCGAATTTTCTTACTAGATTTTCTATACAGACACCCTTGCCTTTCTGCGAGAGCCGATCAAACACATCGTAGATGGTTCTTAAATTACAGAAATCTTGAATTATTTGATCATTGCTAATCTGATCGCCCATACTCCACCTCAAGCAACTTTGGGTTTTCAAATATATTCCCAATAATTTTTAGCTCTTTTGGATCGAAGGCCGACAATACCGCCGTGTCGCGCTTTCCACTAACGATTACGAAGCTGCCATTTTCAAACCCGATTGCGCCGATAATTACTATTTTTCGACCCGGAATCTTATAACTTGCTTTCACGATATGTCCTTCGTAAATCGGCCGCTTGTTTTTGTCGTTCATACCTGTAAAGGCCAGCCGGCGGAATCGACCAAGGCATTGTAGCCTTAGTTCCTGATTCGTTCCGTAGGGGTTACTCTCGACAGATACGAAATGCTCGATGTCTTTAATGGTGGCGTACCGGCAAAAATCTTTGTCCCAAAACATACAATCAGTAGGCTGGGTTTTTAGTTCGCTTGCTCTCATACTCCTCCTACAAACGCCTTCAGTCCGTCGAGACTTTTACGTGGGAGCTGGTGGTTACTAAGCTCGTAGCTAACTATTCCGCCGGTTTCAAGATCCTCGATTTGGACTTCATTGGCATCGTTTGGTATATCTTGAGTAGTACAATAAATTACTCCGGCTGGTCGTACGAACTCTTTGACTTTCAAAATTGTGCCACCAGCCATTTTGAATACTACCTTATATTTTGTTTTCATCTTTTTCCTTA
>CAZUNS010000114.1:0-2581 GCA_964621655.1 uncultured Candidatus Saccharibacteria bacterium
TGCAGGAGAAAGGAGGGCTTGATTATGGGAATAACCTTACGTATTGGTAGAATCTACCTATCGTTAGACATTCGTTTGTGGAGCATATCTGCAAAAATTAATGTCGCCCCAAAACGGAAACGACATTAACAAATCAATCTTAATCCTACTCTACCACACATCTTTAGAATGTGCAAGGGCAGAGAACTGCTACCATTTTACGCTCCACCCACCATGACGAAACCGCAGCACGCCGCCTATTATGACAAAACCGCAACAGTCTCACCATCCCCAAGCTCATCCCGAGTCTACAATCTCACCATCGACTCAGTATACTTACCGTCATTTTCTACCCAGCAAGTCTCACCCGCATAGGCCTTCTTGGCGCCTTCAGTCGCAAAATCACTACAAAGTGGCCCACCCTGGCCCCGGTTTACAAAGTGCCATTCCGCATCGGGCGCATCCCGATAAAACATCGCCTTACTACCAGTCATACCTACCATCAAAGTCTGCGTTGGCGCAGTAGCACCCGCTTTGATATTCTTCACGCTCGCCACTACATAATCCGCCGTCCGACCTTCTTTATTCTCGGCATTATACGCCTTCAGCAACGCATTCGACAGTTCCGCATCCGCCCTGTCATACCAATCTTTATACCCACAGTCAAAGGCTGGCCAATTCATCACGCCACACACCACGCCCGTCGTCTCATTCTCGAATACCGTTGGTGGCACCCCCGCACTCGCTGTCGTATAGCTCTCACCCGTATCTTTAAAACCTTTCGCCAGCAAAGCCTTGCTAATCAAATCATACAATCCGTTATCTTTCAAAACCCCTTCACCGCGATCAAGCTCCTGATATTCTGGTGTATCCTGCGCAAGATATTGATAATTAATCTGGAAACCATAATCATGCGTTAGCGGGACGCCCGTCTCTAAACCAGCCGGCCGGAACGACAAAGGATAATTATCATAAGTATTAATCAGCGGAATTTTGCTACCAAGCGCCCTTTCCACCACTGTGCGCACATCCGCTACCACAGTACGCACCGCATCTACTGCCGACTCGCTAGTCTCAGGGATAGCACCCGTAGCTGGATCAGACGTATCTGGATCCGCTACCGTACCAGACCCATCAGCCGGACCCTCACATTCCGTTTGCTCATGGTTAGCCGTCACAAAATGGAACACCACAAACCCCGCCAACCCAATAATCACCAAAAACAAAAAGATAATAATCAATTTCAACGAACCGGTAGCCTGATCATCAGGTTTAGCTACTGGCTTAGTAACAGGTTTCTCCGCCGGCAAAGGCGGCATTGGCGGTTGTGCCGGTGTTGCAGCCGTGCCCGGCACGGTAAAACTTGGATTTGGCTTGGTTTCCATATTTTCTCCTAAATTATTATTTTAATTATAACACAACCCTTATTACAAAGTGTCGATAATGTTTTCCAGCCACAAAAAGACGCGTCCCCAGCGCGTCCATTCTTCTATATCAATTACAATGACATTTCGTCAATCGAGTTGATCAGATAAAGCAGGGAATCAGCCCGGATTTTATCATCACGAATTTGACGAGCTGCTTCATAAGCCGGAGCAATCACCGCCTTATCACGCATCGTAGTCAACATTTCCTGATAAAGCAAGAAGCGCTTCTCTGGCTCAACTTCTACGCGATCCATAATTGGGAAGAGCTCCTTCAGAGCGGCTTCCTTTACCTTAGAAATATCAGCGCCATAGCCCATACGGCCATAGCCACCAGCAGGCATGCTTGGCATAGCTGGCATACCCATCTGCGGAGCAGCTGGAGTTTGTGGAAGTTTCATGGCTGGCTGAGCCATTGGTGCACCCATCGGAGCTGGGGCAGCTGATTTTGGAGCGCCAGCATTAGAACTACCCTTCTGGGTGATTTCATCAATCGCGCGCTGCAAATCATTGTCTTTATTGCGGTTCTGGTTCATAATCTTGTTACCCACCTTCTTAAATTGTTATTAAATATATCGTATATTATATACTCTATTATAACACAAAAATCAAATTCGCAAGAATTTTATTAGTTTATCTAGAGCATCCAACTTAACTTCTTCCATCGGTAAACGCTCACCAAAAGCATCTACGATTTCTTCACCCTGCGCTTGCGGGAAGAAAACTACCAAGCGCGGCGAAAATCGCTTAATCGGCGTCAGCACAATCGCAAAGTGCTCACCTTCTTGCAAAATTCCAAACGATTTAAACTCCGCATACTCATAAAGCCGATCACCTTCGCTCACACCTTTATTACTCAAAGAATACCGCAAGATACGCGGCGGACGCATAGCATAAATCATCAAAGCAATCACACTCAAGACTACCACCGCCAAAAAACTCCACCACTGCAGCCACACCGAAACTCCCCCTAACACCAAGCCAATCGCAATTAGTCCCACATACCACCATGTTGTCTTTTCTCGCACGATATATTCCTCAGCTTCCCAAGTGATAATATCGGTCTTTGCGTCCTGTGAACTCTTCGCCATATTAACTATATTATACCATACACTACCTATAAAAGTAAAATATTTTTGCTAAAATTGCCCGCACAATTTACCATTTTCCCAGCAGCA
>CAZUNS010000115.1:0-2577 GCA_964621655.1 uncultured Candidatus Saccharibacteria bacterium
ACCGATGCTGACGCGATTTGTTTCTCGGCGCACAAGATGTATGCGGCGTCGCTAGGCGTGATGGTGGTGCGTAGGGATTTGTTGCCGAGTTTGAAGCTGAGCTTTATTGGCGGCGGGATGGTGGACGATGTGTTTAGGGATCGGTATTTGCTGAGCGCGGAGAATAAAGAGCATACGCATACGATTTTTGAGCCAGGCTTGCAGGCTTGGGCGGAGATTATTTCGCTAGGTGCAGCGATTGATTGGCTAGGTAAGCGGAGCAAAGCTGAACATCGGCGACTCCTAGATTTGACTGATGAGCTTGATGCGTTTTTGCGCAGTAAAGAAAAAGTTCATATGGTAGGGACGCGGCCGAATCCTACGATGAGTTTTTATGTGGACGGGGTGGATTCACATCTCTTGGGGGCGGCACTAGGGAAGGAAGGTGTGATGGCGCGAGCAGGGTATTTCTGTGCGCATTATTATCTGGATAAGGTTTGTAAATATCCGCCGCTTTTGCGCTTCTCGCTGAGCTATGCTACGACCGAAGCTGATATTGAACGGGTGAAGAAGGCGATGCGGAAGTTGTAGGGGTAGAAGGGGAATTTTGCGCTCTGTTTGGCGAAATGGTTCTTCTGCTAGAATACATATGAAAAGACCGCATGGTCTTTTAATGAAAGCTTCCACCCCTGTAATGACCAGACTAGAAACGACCAAGAGGTCGTTTCTAGTTGATAAAGGATCACATGTTTAGGCTGACTAACTCTAGATAGTTGAGCAAAGCTATAGAACCGAAATAGGTTTTTGGCGACTAGGTCGATGCTAGCTGGAATAGGCAACACAATGAATGGCTAGGCCATATCCTCTATGGAAGGTGGTTGCTGCCGGATATAGCTGATTTTTACCAGTTATTAATAGCTGAAAAGCGTTGGAACTACCACTAGCTGTGCGCGACCAACAACTTGCGATAGATGAATAACCATTTTGAGATAGAACTCCGAAGTACGGCCAATCTGCACCACCTAAATGAAAGCCAGTTGAATAACCGTCACTATTAATTATAACTAGCTTGCTTGCTGTGATATATACTCCAGCAAAATTTGATGTCGGAAAGTTTGACTCCGTAACCATATCGTTGCCAATCCAACCATTATAGACGGTATTCCGCATGAGTTGTATAAAATCATTATCGGTCCAACTGTTTGACTTAGCTTGTGGCAAATGCCAGTTTCGCGGGCATATACTACTGGGCGCATTTGCATTGCTCGTTGTTGCGTCGGAGCAGGTCCCAGCAGTGGCGGCGCACCAAGAGTATAAGTTGCCAGTACTATTGCTATACCATTCTTCCGCGGTAGCATTCAATGAGGATTTGGAAACCATAGCAATGGCTTTATATGGATAATCGGCAGAGAGATTATCGGAATCAGCTTTGGTAGCAACACCTGCTTTATTGAGATTTAAGCGGAGATTTTGAACCATCCAACAATTACCATCAGTAAGCTTCTGGACAGTATACGAACTGTAATCACGGGTATCTATGAGAGAGTTGCTATCGCCAATAGCAGAATTCTTACAAACGGCCGGCGTCATCTCTTGCATATTATTGATACCTTCTAATTTTAATACCCATACTGCAAATAACGCTATGCTTGGGTTAGATGGAGTAAGAGTTATTTTGTCGCCGGGTTTATATTTGGCGGTAGCGCCATTGTTTTCATTGTAGCCATCAAACTTGTAACCAAATTTAGTAGGAGTAACAGAAGGAATAGTATAGACATAATTACCATCGTTAATCGTACCAGTAATATTAGAAGGCCCGCCAGACCCGCCATTCATCTCGTAATTAACGGAAAAACCCGTAGCTACAGCTTTTGGTGTTACGGTAAGATTTAACTTCACATTAGCTTTGTAGTGTCCTTCTATCGCATCTTGGCTGAATTTAGCTGCAAAGACTAATTTTCTCGTAAAGTTGATAGAATTATTAGATATACTATCACCAGATAAAGTTTGTGCGCTACCAGTAAAGCTATTATAAGTCATATTAGCATTAGTAGTACTTGTAGTATTCCAACCATAACCCCAACCAGTATCAGCAGAAGCTAATTGAGCACCAGTCTTACCGCCAGCACCACCAATCGTAGTGCCGCCATTACTTAAACTTGCTGGTCCAGTAATACTTAATGTATATCCTGTAATATTAGAAGCTGATACTTGTACTGTATGAGATGAATAAGCTACGCCATTTCTTACAGTGGCTGTACTATCTGTCGCAGTGCCGTTATCGATAATTAAAGATGTATTAGTATTGAGAGTTTCTGCATAGGCTTCTCCATCAACTTCTCCAAAACCAATAACTATCGTAGAGTATGTAATAATACCCAGGAGAACAAAGATGCTTAGGACCGGAATACTATTAAGTAAAGCTTTACCAAACTTATTATTAGTATATACGATGTCGTGGTATATACTAAGTAGATTATTATCTAATCCCTTGCAAGTTATATTAGTTATATTTAATAACCTACTTTTATTACTTTTTCTTTTTGGTCTAGCTTTCTTACGAAGCATATTTGCCCTCCTTATGGTATTTACGACACT
>CAZUNS010000116.1:0-2572 GCA_964621655.1 uncultured Candidatus Saccharibacteria bacterium
GCAAAAATGCTGCTGTTGGAGCAGAAAGAAGCCTTAAGGACACTCGTGATAACAATTATTACACTGTGCGTAAGTTAACCGATGGTAAATGTTGGATGGTGGATAATCTAAAGCTGGACCTTAGCAAAGTTACCTTAACATCTAACGATTCCGATGTTACGACTAATTATACTAAAGGTACTGCCACAAGCGTAACCACCGCAAGCAACTGGTCATCTAGCAAAACTTTAGCTCAATGGACAGCACAGGTTGCCGTAAGTACTAGCGCTGCTGGCGATGGTCAAGGTTATCAATCTGCCTATGGTTATTATTACTCTTGGTGTGCGGCTATTGCCACTACTTCTGGCAGTAGCGGTACATGTAAAAACTACCTTACTGTTGATGCTCCGTCCAGCGTCTGTTCTAAAGGTTGGAAATTACCAAACTTCAGTGATTTCAGCACTTTATATAATAAATTTACTGCCGCTACTTGGACTACTAATAATGGCCTTAATGGTAGATGGCTAGGTGCAGCGTTAGCTGATACTGGTGGCGCCTTCTTTCCTGCCGCCGGATATATTGCATCAACTAGCGGAATCATTTATCCGGGTAAATACGGGCGCTATTGGTCGCGTACACCGTATGGTAGCACTGATGGCGCCGATAAGTATGCATATCATCTCAATTTCTATAGCAGTAATATTGAAGTGACCTGGAAAAACACTAAGGACATGGGTTTCCCCGTCCGCTGTATCGCCTATTCCAGCTAGAACCCAATTCATAGAGCCATCCAATATCGGGTGGCTCTAGTCCACAAAATCGGGGAAATCGTCACAAATATCCAGCTTGTCAAATTCTAATTGTTCAACATCTGGAATAATGACGTTACCAGTAAAAGTGTTCTCGTCTTCGACTTGGGCGACTAGTTCTTCGTAGCCAACTAAGGCTGCAAACGGCATAAACTGCGCAGCGCGGTTGGCTCGGCTCATGGGCGGGTGATTGGTGGCGACAGGTCGGGCATGGTGAAGAATGTCGCGATATTGTTCGATGGCGACGGGCGGTGCTAGAGGCTTGATGAGTCCTGCGAATTGTGCGGAGTTGCTACCCATACATTACTCCTATATTTCTATGCACGATGACCACCAATCTGTTGATTGCGCATAATAGTAGTGGCGCCTTGCTCAAAATTTGAACCTTTGAGAATGGCATTTTTGCCATAGCGCTTGCGAATTTCTAACAAGGCGGCCTGAATTTTCTGATCGGTCTGGCTAGTGCGGACCTGTGCTTCGATCTGGCGATAATAGTTGAATAGGTCTAGTTGTTGTAGGCGTGGCGATGATGATGACGTCGCGTTCGCATTTTGTAAGTTCCCTACGCAGAGATTAAGTCGCCGAATAGTAAAGATAGGATTGACATATTTATCAAATAGTTCGAGAAAACCTTCCCGAATAAGTTGGTTTGATGCAGTTAAGAAAGCGAGACGCTGAGTGCCGTGGGCGGACTTGGGTACGAGTTGGTGATGCTGATTGTATTTTACTGGGCCATGATAAGCTTGACGTAGTTTAGGATTTTGTAAATTTTCTACATCATAGCCAATATGTAGAACTAATTGATTAGTCACGAAGTTTTTACTAGTCATATCGAGTACTAGGCTGTCGGACATTTCTTTGACAATTGTGCGGGCTTTGGCGAAGGTGTAGGGGCTTTGGAGAACTTGGCCGGAGCTAAGACTTTTGGTGGACGGGTGATATTGTTTGACGTCGGCGATGGTGGTTGGTTCGTAGCCCCAGGCGTGGTCGATTAGTAACTCGGCGTTGACGCCGAAAAGCTTATACAGTAGCTCGATATTGGTAAGCGAACAACGAGCAACGTCGCCCATGGTGTACATAAAATTCTGACTGAGACGCTTGGTGTAGCCTGGCCCTACTCGCCAGAAATCGGTAATTGGCTGGTGTGTCCAGAGCTTTTCGCGGTAAGAAATTTCGTCCAGTTCGGCCATGCGTACTCCAGCGGAATTGGGCTTTGCGTGTTTAGCGAGAATATCCATGGCGACTTTCGCTAGATACATATTAGTGCCGATACCGGCCGTGGCGGTAATATGAGTTTTTTGATGGACGGTGCTAATAATTTTGGTGACTAGTTTGGCGGCCGACATTTGGTACATTTTGAGATAAGATGATAAGTCGCAGAATATTTCGTCGATTGAGTAGGCGTAGATATCTTCGGGCGCGATGAACTCAAGATAAGTTCGATAAATTTCGGCACTAGTGGCAAGATAATGGCCCATGCGCGGGGGTGCAATAATATAGTCGAGTGCAAGTTCGGGATGCTTGGCTAGTTCTTTGGCGCTGGCAGACTTGCCAGTCAGCTTTTGCTGGGGAGCGCGTTGTTGACGTTGATAATTGATTTCGCGTACTTTTTGGATGACTTCAAAAAGGCGTGCGCGGCCAGGCAAGCCGTAGGCTTTGAGGCTAGGCGAGATTGCTAGACAAATGGTTTTGTCGGTGCGGCTTTCGTCGGCGACTACGAGATTAGTATCGAGCGGATCCAGATTTCGTTCGGCACATTCTACCGAAGCGTAAAAAGATTTTAG
>CAZUNS010000117.1:0-2528 GCA_964621655.1 uncultured Candidatus Saccharibacteria bacterium
CGGTAAAGTCGATATGGCCTGGGGTATCGATAATGTTAATCTTGTGATCTTTCCAATATACTGTCACCGCGGCTGATGTAATCGTAATGCCGCGCTCGCGCTCCTGCTCCATCCAGTCGGTCGTAGCACCACCGTCGTCGCCCTTTACAAGACTAATCTTGTGTTTGAGACCAGTACGATAAAGAATCGCCTCGGATGTCGTAGTCTTACCCGCGTCAATATGGGCAATAATACCAATATTGCGGAGTTTTGCTAAGTCTTTTACTTCGCTTGCCATAAAAAGTATTTCCTTTGTTCTTTAATTTTGGCCATACTCACAAAATGCTCCGAACAGTCCTAAACTATCCCAAAACACCTTAAGAAATAGGCTTTTCTTAATTTTACCATAAAATCTACAGTTTTGGTAGAGAGATTTTACTGTAAATTCGTGTTACAATAAAAATAGAAGCCAGTCTTATCTACGTGGTTTACGGCTAGCACTTTCAATGTTGTACGGATTGAACTAAAAGGAGAGAGACATATGCCAGAATTAATGTATTACTTTAGTGAAATAAGTCCCGAAAAACCGACCACAATCCACACCAAAAACACCACGCCCGTTATCAGCGAAGTTGGCCCAGGCATCCTACACAGCCAATTTGCGCCACAAATCTTCCGCGACCACCCTATAGCATCCGGCAAACCCACCCGCACGCTTGCGACACTCGAAACCTTAGATAGGTAGCATCGCGCAATCATTAATTTGGGCCAGAGTTATACTCTGGTCCTATTTTACTCGGGTATGACAAAAGCTAAACGACTGATTTTCTGTCTTTCGTTAAGACATATAATTTATGTTTCGCACGAGTCATCGCTACATATAATAGCCGATGTTGATCAGCCTTCTCGGTGGCCAAATTATCACCAAACAACTCAAAAGTAGTCGCGTGCGGGTGTTGACCGAGTACTTGGTCGCGATTCAATTCTAGCAGAATCACTATGTCCGACTCCAACCCTTTACTTTTGTGCATCGTCATGGCGCGAACCTGAGCGTTGAATTGCTCTTCCGTAAATATATTTTGGTCTAACAAGTAGATTTTTAGGGCTTGCACAAAATTCTCTAAACTAACTTTCGCAAAAGAAGTAAAATTATGACGATGCAAAAGTAAAATTTGTTCTTTGCGATGTTTTTTCATTAAAGTTGCAACTTGTTTTAGAAGTTTCGCAGCTTCGCGAAATTCATTAGGCTTGCCACCGCAACTCTCGGCCAAAGCTTTTTGATAACGCGCATCACCGAGAGCATCTTCTCGTAAATCACTTTCATCAAACTTTATTTTTGCGCAATTAAGTCGTTTAATCTTACCGCTATGTTTGCTAAACGGTACCGCCCGCGTCGCTTGTGGATTGTAATTCTTTAACATATAATTATTGGCGTTTTCGACTATCCGCTTGTCGCTACGATAATTAGTCATCAACGGAATATTAATGACATCATCAGGAAAATATTTAGCGAAGTTAATAAAATAGTCTACATCCGACCCTGCAAAACGATTGATTGCCTGCCAATCGTCGCCTACCGCGAAGAGATGTGCCGCCGGACAATTACTGCGCAAAGCTTGAATGATATTGAGAAAAAGTAAAGAAAAATCCTGATACTCATCGACCATAATATATTTGTAATGACGCACATTTTTAATAGTAGGATTTTCCTGCTTTGCATTTGCTTGCAAAATGCGCGTCGCCCGTGCCATCAAGATATTGAAGTCGATTTTCGGGAAGTTTAGCGCCAAAAGATAATCTTCGTATGCCGCTAGACAAACACGGTGCAGCCAAATCTTCGAGCAATAGTCTTCATTGTCTTGATACTTATGACAATAATTGTCAATCTCGCCGCAAAGTTCCTTCAAGCCATGCTCGCTAGAATATTTCTGTCCCGCCCGCGCGATAAAACTACTCGCCAACCGCAAAGTTTCTACTTGTTCTTGCGGCGAAAATTTCCGCCCTTGCTGCGCTAAGATTTTTGATACCGCTCGACGAATAATCTGATCGTGTTCCGACTCAGGAATTAATTCCGGTTTCTCGCCCGCAAGTTTAACTGTGTCGAGAGCAAACTTATGAAAAGTCGAAGCCACTTTGATTTCACGCCCCGAATTTAGCTCCTTTAGGCTCGCTCCATCGATTTCTACTGCACCAATGCGTTCATTCACTTCCGCCGCTGCGGTGCGATTAAACATAAAAGCTTTAATTTCGCTTAATTTGGCTTGTTGAGTTGCGACAAGATAAGCGATTTTCGCCACGATAACTCGAGTCTTGCCCGAACCAGCCCGCGCCGTCACCAGGGTATTCTTATGATCATCAAAAACCGCTTTTGCCTGATCATCATCTAGAGTATAAGGCTTACCAAAAAGTGAAACATGAGATTCAAACCAAGAACGAGACTTACAAGAATTGTTCATATCCTACTGTCAACATCTTTTCGCGGGACGTGTCGCTTGAGCCCGTCGTTACGGGTCTCGCGCACTGCATGCTCGCTCGTAAGCTCCGCACCC
>CAZUNS010000118.1:0-2523 GCA_964621655.1 uncultured Candidatus Saccharibacteria bacterium
TTAAAATTCTTGTTCAGGCTATAAATATTTTATTCAACGGCAGGTTAGGGAATGGTCTGACGAAGGCTTAGTGCTTCAGAAATGTGTTCAACTTCTATCCCTGTTGAACCGTCTAAATCGGCGATAGTTCGGGCTACTCGAAGGACTTTGAAATAGGCTCGAGCGGACAGATTTAGAGACTTTGATGCGGTTTCGATGAGTGTGCTGGCCGATTTTGTCATTTTTACATAAACAGATATATCTCGGGAATTAAGGTCGCTATTATAGAGATGGTCGGCTCCATAACGCTCATGTTGACGCTGGATTGCTTTCTCGATGAGTGTGCGAGCCATTTCATGCTCGCCTAAGGGCAGGGGATCTGTATTGGTATTTTTGACGTTTTCAGATGGTTTGGCTTTTGTATCTGTTGCTGTATTTTTGACATGGCTGATAAGCTGCGCATGGTCTACGCGCTCAACATTAATAATCAGATCAATTCGATCTAAGATTGGTCCGGAAATCTTGCGACGGTAATTGTTGATCTGGGTGGTGGTACAGGTACATTCTTTGGCGGGGTCATTCAGGAAACCGCAAGGACAGGGGTTCATGGTGGCAATGAGCATGAAATTGGCGGGGTAAGTCGAGCGTTGATTGGCACGCGTGATAGATATTACCTTATCTTCGAGTGGCTGGCGGAGTGACTCTAAGATGCTGCGGGAGTATTCTGGGAGCTCGTCTAGGAATAGCACTCCGTGGTTGGCGAGCGAAATTTCTCCTGGTTGTGCATGGGCGCCACCACCGATGATAGAAGCTATGCTTGCAGTGTGATGTGGCGCTCGGAATGGTCGAGTGCTAACGGTGCTATTGGTTAGTCCAGATAGGGAATAGATCTTGGTGGCTGAAATTTGCTCAGAAACGGTCATTTCTGGTAGTAAATTCGCTGCTACGCGGGCCAAGAGCGTCTTGCCAGCGCCAGGCGGCCCGGAGAAGAGAATATTGTGATGTCCCGCGATCGCGATGATAATGGCGCGTTTGGCTAGCGTTTGTCCACAGATGTCGTCGAGTAGTATTTTAGCTGTTTCTGTATTTTTGACATGATGGTGCGGGGCTGCAGGTTTGGCTGGGAGTAATACTTTGGCGCCCTTAAGATGCAGGAATAGGTCTAGCAAGCTCTCTATGCCATATACTTCAATGTCGCCGATAAGTAATGCCTGTTCGACGTTGTCTTTGGGGACATAGATCTCTTGGAATCCAGCTAGTTTGGCAGTTTCTACGATGTTGATGATCCCCCGTATGGGGCGAGTTTTGCCATCTAGGGACAATTCTCCAACGAAGAGACGCTTATTAATATCATCAGGCTTGAGTTGTTTGGACGCGGTAAGAACAGATAAGGCAATCGGCAAGTCTAGCTGCGAACCGTCTTTGAGAAGTTCGGCGGGTGCAAGATTGACGGTGATTTTCTTGTCGGGGAAGTTTAAATTGGAGTTAAGAATGGCCGAACGCACTCGTTCGCGGGCTTCAGAGACGGTTTTTGCGGCCATACCAACGATATTAAAGCTAGGCAGACTCTTGGCGCTACTACTTTCGACTTCTATGATGTGACCGCCGTAACCTTCGGGGATAGCGGAATAAATTTTTGCAATCATGCCGTTACTCTATCAGATATTTTGTTAAACTAACAAGCACTAATGCTTTGAAAGGGTAGTATTTCAAGATTAACTAACCTAATGTTGTAAAAAATATATAAACAGACATAAGTGACTTGACTACTTATAAAATCAGGGGATGTTGTATTAAATATCTTGTTCAATAGGGACGACATCTGTTGTTGTAAAAATTACATTATGCAACACTTGAGACAGAGGAGGCCTTATCTATTGTTGTAAAAAATACTTAGTATGATTACTGGTGCAGAAAAAGATTTTATCTAATGTTGTAAGAAATACATGAAAAGGTTATTAAGATGTGATCTTGCTGAATTATAGAACTTGTGATAAACTGGAGATAGTTGGGGCTGACAAAGCTTAGACGGATTATTAACAGATACCAGGCACGACGAGTGATACCGTAAGTATTGAATAAGTGAAAAAACCACTTCAAAACACGTGCTTTATGCACCTGTTTATGCCTAATTAGATATTATAGGCTGGTCTGACGCTTAGTCGCCGTACGCGGCAGATTATTATACAACGGTGATAAGACGAGGGAGCCGATCGTTCTTCGTACGAAAATCTAGATCAGGGTTACTCATAGTTTTGTTCCTTGCCGCTATGAGATAAATCCGACGAAACAAGGAACTATGCGTGTAGAATGGTATTATGAAGATTTTTCGGACCCGGAGGCAGTATCCGGCAGCTCCACCACACATATTGAAATGGTCGACCAAGTTGGTCGATTTTTTGATTTATGAAATGCAACATGTGTGGCGAAAATTTGTAGAACGTGGCAAAAATGGGGCTGTGGAAAACTCTACTAAAAATTGTAAAAATTTTGTTCAAAAATGTGTTGACGTTAATGCTTTTTCGCGATATTATAGAGATAGCT
>CAZUNS010000119.1:0-2465 GCA_964621655.1 uncultured Candidatus Saccharibacteria bacterium
TCTTAACCATAATACTAATCCACACTTACTATTATTGTCTATACGACAAAAACAATATGTGGGGAGAAATATACTATATTTTATTCCGGTCCTAAGCATCTTTGCCCTATTTGGGATAATAACATATGCAACAACATGTTTGCCACTTACAGAACTAAGTAATACGGAAGTCTATGCTGCAGATAGTACCAGTAATACATCATCACTTATTATAGACAATGGCACAACAACTGATAGTACGGCTACAGTACGTACTGGTGTAACCTATTCTAGTCATGAAGTAAAAGTATCTGCTTCTAATATTACAGGATATACATTAAGTATTACTGGACCAACCACCTTATCTAATAACGGAACAACTATAAATGGTGCTGGTGGTAAGACTGGTTCTGCTATGAATGATAATACATGGGGCTATGGTTGGAACACTACATCAACTGCTGATGCTAATATGACTTATAATAGCTTTAGTGGTGGTGCACAAAATCTAAGTGGCGATAGTGTATCTAATAATGCAGTTAGCTTTACCCGTAAGTTAGTCTTTGCAGCTAAGTTTGGAGATAATGCCGCAAGTGGACACTATAAGGCTAATGTGAAACTAAACTTGACTGTTACGCCGAAGACGGTAACGACTTATAACTATAGTGTGACATACAACCTTAATGGTGGTAGCGGCACTGCGCCTGTACAGCAGGCTAGCAGTGATAGCTCATCATATATATTTTATGCACCAAGTGGAGATAGTCTTACAAAGTCTGGTCATAGGTTTTTAGGATGGTCTACATCTTCTACTGCCACTAAGCCTACTTATGAAATAGGCAGCGCTATATCACTCACGTCATCTAGCAACGCCAAGACTCTCTATGCCGTATGGCAAGAATTAACATTGGGCACGATACTATACATGCAAGAAATGTCTCCGTCTATTTGTGCTAATGCTAGTATTGGCGCAGAAAGGATTCTCATGGATGTTCGTGGTCCTGGACCATATGAAGCTTATACTGTTCGTAAGCTCGCCGATGGTAATTGTTGGATGGTAGATAATTTGAGATTAGATTTAAGCATACAAGGCATTGCTACGGTTGATGCTTCTGATAATCTTTCTGAAGACTATCCGTCTGCCGCTCTCACTGATCGTTGGGTGGCCGCAAGCGGAACTGCGGCTAATAAATGGCAAGATAATAAAGCTGTAGCCCAATTTTCCAAAGAACCACAGAAAATATATAGCGGTTCTTATCAAGTGGGTTCTGGCTATTTCTATTCCTTCAAAGCAGCTACGGCTGAAACTATAGCTGATGATGCTACAAGCGGTAGTGCTACTGGTAGTATTTGTCCTAAAGGTTGGCATCTACCAACTAGCGGTTCTAGCAGTGGCTTTCAGGCGCTAATCAATATATATAATAATAACCAAGTCTCATCTAACAGTCATATTTTACTCGGAGCGAAAACCGAAGCGGGAGGCGGCGCTTACTTTTTGGCTGCTGGTTTCGTCGACTCTAGTGGGCTTAACAGTGCAGGATCCTACGGTTACTATTGGTCGGATGCCGTGATTGGTTCAGACTGTGCGTATCGCCTATACTTCGCCAGCAGCACTATACATGCGGACAATACTTCACCTACCAGTAGTACTTACAAGTATAAGGGTTACCCAGTGCGTTGCATCGCCTATTCTAGCTAGTAGCCAAGAAAAGTTGCCGACCGCCCAATTTTATGATAATATATAGATGAGCCTGAAAGATGGCCGCTTGGAAGTCCAAGAGGAAAGTCCGGGCAGTACATGGCAAGGCAGTCGCTAACGGCGACCGTCCGCAAGGATAGGGAAAGTACCACAGAAACAATACCGCTACCTTCGTAGCAAGGGTGAAAAGAGTGGGGTAAGAGCCCACAGCGTTAGATGGTGACATTTGACGGTGGCAAACCCTGCCTGCTGCAAGGAGTGCTAGATACCTCGGCCAGAGGATGCACGCTCACCGCTTGAATTGGGTAGCAATATCCAAACTAGATAGATGGTCATCGTCTTTCTCGAGAGGGAAGGATACAGAACCCGGCTTATTGAAGGCTTAAATAGTCCACTTTGGTGGACTATTTTGGGCAAGTAGTGCTATTGTGGAGCTCATAATTTCATCTGTAAGTAATGCATGTATTGACGCAGTAAGTTGTGCATATGGATAATTATAAGAAGATTACAATCCCTTACTTCCAGCTTTCCGTTAGGGCGAGGACGGGCGGTGGAATAGCTAATGCTAATTACTTCCGCCCTGTTTGAGTTTTTATCCACTAGACAAATGAAAAACGCTAAAACGCAGTTATGCCTTCGATTTCAAATGTCTTAAGTTGCTCAATGGCATCCTCATAAAATGGTAGCTTAGTTTCTGTCGCATCTATCCTGCAAGCCGTATCGTCGAAAAACATTTTAGGAATTTCAATAATATTAAGCTCACAATTCATACCATATTGGCGAGCTA
>CAZUNS010000120.1:0-2437 GCA_964621655.1 uncultured Candidatus Saccharibacteria bacterium
TTTAGCGCATGATGCTTTTTTGAATATCAACAGAAGCATATGTTTGTAGTTTTTTTGATTTTATTCGCCATTACTATAATTCTTATGCTATAATAATGTTTATGAATGGTCATGATGACGATGGTAACGAAACCAACGGAAATTCTGCGGCGTCGAGTGCGCGGGGGATTTTTAGTACACCTGAATTGACGGTTGATGCCGAAAAAATCGCCCAAAATCAAAAATCGGATCGCTCGCGGATGGCGTCGATTTTTGCCAACACCGATGCTGGGCAGCGTTCGCAGAAGCTGAACAACGCAATGGGGATTTCTTCGCAATCTTTGACATCGTCAGAAATGCAGTCTGTTAGCGAAGATGTTGCGACTAATAAAGTTCCCCGCAAGCGCAGCAAGACGCCATTTATTATTGCGTTAGTTTTGTTGCTAGTTATTGGGATTGGTGTGGGGGTTTATTTCCTAGTGAATGGTCTCTCTACAAATACACAAATTTCGCAAAGAGATGCATTTAATGAGTATTATGATTATTTGAAAAATGGTCCGGAAGCCTACAGACAAAGTGAGCTAAATAGCGAAGAGTGGTTCGTGTTTACATTAGATGATCAAGATATGACTAATTCAGAGCAAGCTGAGTATACCGCGGAACTTCTAGCAAAGTTCCAGACTTTCCAAAAGCTAGTAACCGGAGACGAGCTTAAACAGCAGGTTCAAGCATATTCTCAGTTATTAAATACTTTCATAAACGCATCTCAGCTAAATGTTTTATCCCAAAATTTGTCTGATAAATTCTTCTTGGAAAGTCCAAACGCTGCTTTCTTATATATACAAGATCTAGCAAATTCAGATATAGATGCATCAAACAGCACCATAAGTGCTATTAATGATGCCATAACAAATTACTTAAACAAGCAGCTATCGCTCTTAGAGATTTATTCTACTAACAACTGCGTCGTCGGTGCATCCATAGATTATGGTTGCGTCTTCGCTAATATTAATACTACTAGTGGAACTGTTTTTGATATCAGACAAGAACAAACAAAAGCCACTAATCTCATTAATTACAATATGCCTATCATAGAAACGACTCTACAGACAGAAACCCAAACTATTGCTAACAAAGTAGAAGGTAAAAATGAGTAAAAAACATAAGAGCATCTTGAAATTAATTGCTATTGGAGCTCTGATTTGCGCAGCTGCATGCCTATCTCCGCTCTGGGCGCATAAAACTGCATCGGCCGTGGACTTATCAATTCAACAAAAGGTTTCCTACAATGCACTCAATACATGTATGCGCCCACAAAACCAGCTCATGGCATCGCCTATTTCTGGCGAAGTTGATTTTTACATTCGCAACGTAGCCAACTCGGAAAAGAAGTTTATCGTCGCACCTACATATGTGGATGACAAAAATAGCGAAAATTTGGAATTTAGTTGTTATGATCTTTTTGCTGGTATAAAAATTCGTTCGAAAAATGGAGAATTTCCAGGATACAAAGTCCCTGGATTACTACCATCGGGAGTAAATTCATCTTACACCGCACAAGATTTAGGTTATGTGCCAAGTGGCGAAATCAAAGAAAAATACTGTCTTAAAGTTTACTACGACTACAAAGAGATAGGAGAAGAACATTCTTCTCCAGCCGAATCGAATGATCTTTGTTTTCCTGTTAAAGACGGCAAGATAAACACAGATAATATAGCTGATTTCTCTCCTATGCCCGAGCCCGAGAATCAAAAAGATGGACAATTATACATAGGGTACAATGGCTATCATTTTATTTGGGTTGTTCCAAGTGGCGGAAGCGGTTCTTTTCCACAGTGTGTTAACTGTTCGTTAGAAAGCTTCGTAGATGATGTCAGCGTTACTCTCCACTCTGATGCCTTTCCACCGCTCGTAGGTGATGCACGCTGGCAAACTATTTCTAACCCTATTACATCAGCATATCGTGCCCCTGGCTCATTCTCTACAGAATATATGCTAGATGATAAAAGCTCCCTAAAGGCTCTGCACTTCGTGTCGGGAGACTCTAACTTAACATATACTGATGTAACCATACGGGACGACGACTATTATATTTTATACAAAAGTTACATAAATTATGTAGTAAAGTATTATCGCGGCGAGGTCTATATCACTAGCAATTGCTCATCTTCAAGTGATGTGGCTCAATACGCCTGGACTGAAGACGGCAAAACGTGGTGCGAAGTCGGCGAAGCAGAAAAAGTAACGCAAAAATTTGGTGGCAGAAGCGATAAGAACCCTGGGGCTAGCCTGACAGTAATGAGTTTTACTGATATTCTTGCCAGCGCCAAAAAGCTCAATATGACTCTCGTGGAAGATAGCTCTTTTGGAGAAATAAATGGCCAGGTCAACGGTTCCAGTGGCTCCACCAGCTCCAGTCAGACCGAAGGTGGTGGTACGCCGATTTGTACGCAAGTTT
>CAZUNS010000121.1:0-2435 GCA_964621655.1 uncultured Candidatus Saccharibacteria bacterium
TTCAAGTCCAGTCGGAACCACCAAATCAACTATTGTCAGGAAAGTCTATCATGGTGTAACGTCATTTCATAATTAAATCATTTAGAAATGACATTTTTTGTTTGGAGGTAATTATGAAAGACGAAGTATTTGCAATTATTAAAAAGGAAGAAAAACGCCAAAGTGAAGGCCTAGAGCTAATCCCTAGCGAGAATTATGTTTCCGAGAATGTCCTAAAAGCAATGGGGTCAGTGCTGACGAACAAATACAGCGAAGGCTACCCTGGCAAACGTTATTACGGCGGTAACGAAAACATTGATCAAATCGAAACTCTTGCTATCGAACGAGCTAAGAAATTATTCAAAGCCAATCATGCCAACGTCCAGCCCCACTCTGGTGCCAACGCTAACGAAGCCGTCTACTTCTCTTGGTGCAAGCCAGGCGATACGATTCTCGCCATGTCCTTACCTGCTGGCGGCCATCTCACCCATGGTTCTCCAGTTACTCGCAGCGCCAAGATTTACAATTTTGTCGGTTATGGCGTGACGGAAGATGGCGATATTGATTACGATGAACTCGAACGCTTAGCTAAGGAACACCAGCCGAAGATTATCTTAGTTGGTTACTCTGCTTTTATGAAGCTTCCCGATTTTGACCGCGTCGCCAAAGTTGCTGCCGAGATTCCCGACTGTCTCTTGATGGCGGATATGGCGCACGTAGCTGGCTTGATTGCCGGCGGCGTCCACCCCAATCCACTCGAACATGGTTTCCACGTTATGACTTCTACCACGCACAAAACTTTGCGTGGCCCGCGTGGTGGTCTAATTCTCTCAATGGGTAAAGTATCTAATCCGCTCCGCAAAGTCGAACACAAAATTGAGAATATTCCAACTCTCATCGACCGCGCTGTCTTCCCTGGTACCCAAGGTGGTCCGCTCGAACATGTAATTGCTGCCAAAGCCGTAGCTTTTGAAGAAGATTTGCAGCCCGAGTTCCACACTTATGCCGAAAATATCGTCAAAAATGCCCAAACTCTCGCTAGTGAATTGCAAGATAAAGGGTTCAAGCTTCAGGGTAACGGTACCGAGAACCATCTCATTCTCGTCAATGTCAAAGATAGTTATGGAATTGACGGCAAGTTTTACGAAGTAGCGCTCGACCGCATCGGCTTAACCTTGAATGCTAATGCTTTGCCAACCGATCAAGGTGGCGCCTTCCGCCCATCTGGCGTCCGGCTCGGCACTCCAGCCATGACCACCCGCGGTCTTGGTACCGAAGAAATGAAAAAAATTGCCAGCTGGATGAAACGCACTATCGATATTTGTGTCGAAGCTGGCGACGAGAAAAATCTCGATCAATATACCGAAAAGCTCGATGTCTTGCGCGACGAAGTCCGTACACTTGCGCTACAATTCCCAATCCCAGGAATCAACAAATAGTTTCAACAACCAAATATTAGATATCCGAGCATCCCGCAATAATTACGGGATGTTCACTTTCTCGAGAAAGTATGCTATACTAAAGGTGATGGGGTGGTAGCTCACCTGGTAGAGCGCAGCATTCGCATTGCTGAGGTAGGGCGTTCAAGTCGCCTCCACTCCACCATTTTTGGTATTTAAAACCATCGGGATAGAGATCAAGCATCTCTAATAATGCATGCGCCCGTAGCTCAGTGGATAGAGCACTGGTTTCCGGTACCAGGTGTCGTAGGTTCGACTCCTATCGGGCGTACCATTTCCTTTTAGAATTATGAAAAATGCAAGAATTACGTTAATGAAAGCAAACCCATCTACTACCAAGAAAATTTCAACTATAGGTTTTTGGATTTCAACAATATTCTTTTTACTCTTTGGCCCTATCGAATGGTTGCTTTGTCAAGGCACTTGCAATGGTATTAGACCAGATGGCGACTGCACCAATAATATGGGAATTGGTATGTTTACTGCAATGTTGATTTTTCTAGGAGCCCAGATGCTTTCCATTTCACTTATTCTTGATATCATTGCTTTTGTTCGCGCAAAATCAGCTCCAACACCACTGCTAAAACAAATTATCTGGCTTAATGGCAGTTCTATCATTGGAATTGCTATTTGCGCACTTATGTTTTACTTGATGCTTTCTAACGCCTTCGACGTTAATTGCACGCCATATACTATTTCTACTATCCTTCTAGCACCATGTATCATAGTACCACTTATCGTCATCAAATATAAGGAACCGTAAAGATCAATAATGTACACTAAATTGCAAGCTCTTACCAAGAGTAAACCATTTATTATCACTTGTGCCATTATTGGAGCTTTATTAGTTCTACTTTCAATAGCACTAACTATCGTCTTTATAGACCGTCAAGAAACTCTTCGTTTAGATGCCGAGTCGGTCGTCTTACAAGCAAATCTCACCGTTCCCTATGGCACAGAAACTCATATTTCCGATTTTCTCGCCGAGCTCAAAGG
>CAZUNS010000122.1:0-2410 GCA_964621655.1 uncultured Candidatus Saccharibacteria bacterium
GGCGTCGCCACCGGCTCAACATTGCCATTTGCGACTAACTTTTGCAAACGTCGCAGCAAATCCCGATCCCAGCGCTCCACTTGTTCTAGCCAAACCCCCGACATCACCAGGGAAACTTTTAACTTCGGATAGCGTTGCGCATTGCGTTCTAAGAGAGCAAAAAGCGGCTGATATTCGCGCTGATCGGCCTTTTTAAACTCGTTTTCACCACCAAAATAGCCCTTTTCCCACTTGCCAGCCCCAAGCAACTCGTACGGACGATGCATCCAAAAACATAAATGAAGCGCGCGCATTAGATACCTCTCTTTGTAACCATTACTCTTATCATATCATAAAAATTGCGTTTTTCGGTAAAAATAGATAAAAATGACGCGTCCGAAAATTCTAGTGCTTGGTACTTTTTGCGGTTTATGATACATACTTTTTCGTCGTTTTTCGCCAAACTGTTACTTTATCCCACTATTGCTTTACTTTTATGACGGAATTTGCTAAGCTGGGACACAAGAGCGGAAGAATGCTTTGCTAGAAAGAGTCGATAACTGTACATCAAGGTCGTTACGAGTTATTTCATTTTAATAAAAGAGAAGGGTGGTGATTATGAAAGGAATCAAATCTACTACTGAGCTTCAGCTAACTGAAAACACTGTAGTAAAAATTGTTCTCCACCATAAGATGAAGAACAATTAAATCCTTATAATACCAGCTTAGCACTGAATTAAAATTAAGGCAAGAGCATTTTCCGCTCTTTTTGGTGATGTTGGCGGATTGGATGGCTCTGTGAGTTGGAATTAGCTAGAATAGGCGATGCAACGAACGGGGAGACCGCTATATCTACCGTTGGAGTTCGCCGGGTTGACGTTGCTGCTAGCAAGCGTAAGGTTATAAGAGATGCTATTATTAACCACGGTACGCGACCAATAATCCCCGTAGAGTCCTGTAAAGTTGAGCCCATTTGAAAGGAATCGCCCGGTGACTGAAAAGAAGGCACCGCCAGCTGATGCGGTTGATGCACCAAGCCATTTACCATTAACGCCATTAAGGGTAAGCCAGCCTGAAGCAGGAGTATACTTACTGTATAGTGTTTGGAAGTCACCACTATCACCACCCGTAGGTAATCTCCAGCCTTTAGGACAGATACTAGATGAAGCATCTGCACCTTCCGATGTGACGCTAGAACAGGTTCCAGCGGTAGCAGCACACCAAGAATAATAATAACCATAGTTAGTATTATATGAGCTGCTAGAAGAAATCGCGGTTGGACTAGTAGAATAAACAATAGCAGTATTATCGGCATTAGACCAAGTACTTGTATTATTACTTAAGATAGCACTAGAGCTGCTGAAGGATACTCCACTAGCTAGATCGGTATTAGATGATGATAAAGTATAGGATCTAATATTTAATTTTAGATTATCTACCATCCAGCAATTGCCATCGGTTAGTTTACGGACAGTATATTGCGTGTTGCCACGTCCAGAATCGGTAAGAGTTTTGGATACACCAGTAGCTACACTATCACAGATTTCTGGTGTCATACCTTGCATGGTAGTGAGAGAACTTGGGAATTCTGTTAATTTCCAGATAGCGTAGAGAGTAACGCTAGAAGTAGTTGAGTTTAAAGTTATTGTATTGCCTGGTTGATATTTAGCTACTGCGCTATTATTATCACTATAACCTTCCAACTTATATCCAGTCTTAGTTGGTTTGGTCGTAGGAATAGTATAGGTGTAGCTTGCCCCACCAATAACACCACTCGCATTGCTTGGTCCACCAGAACCACCATTCATTGCATAATGGACTGAGTAAATGATAAGCGTTTTTGGCGTAACCGCAAGATTAAGTTTCACATTCGCTCTATAGTGTCCTTCTGC
Organism: uncultured Candidatus Saccharibacteria bacterium; assembly: GCA_964621655.1. Taxonomy (GTDB): domain Bacteria; phylum Patescibacteriota; class Saccharimonadia; order Saccharimonadales; family Saccharimonadaceae; genus Nanosyncoccus. The sequence continues at coordinate 1,872 of CAZUNS010000122.1, forward strand.
CGCATTCTGATCAAATTTAGCTGCAAAGACTAACTTATTAGTAAAGTCTACTGATGATACAGAACTACTGGATGATAATACTTGGTCTTTGTTATTATCAAAGCTTTGGTAATATAAACTATCATTATTAGCAGTAGTATTATCAGTCCAAGCATATCCCCATGTATTATTAGCCATATTAGCTGGAGTTTTATTGTCTGCTCCACTAATTGCGGTATTACCTGATAAGTCAGTAGGACCGGATATCTTTAGAGTGTATCCTTCTATGTTATTAGCCACTACTTGTACAGTATGAGATGAGTATATCATATTACCATCAGTAGTATTACTAACATTATCAAGATTTCCATTATCTATGGTAAGTGATGATGTATTGCTAGTACTATCAGCAGCATATACTTCATTATTACTATTACTTATAGTATTAAGTAAACCTAAACTAATTAGATCAGCTATATTACTTGGACTTATTATTGTATAGCCTATAATACCCAGGAGAACAAAGATGCTTAGGACCGGAATACTATTAAGCAAAGCTT
>CAZUNS010000123.1:0-2394 GCA_964621655.1 uncultured Candidatus Saccharibacteria bacterium
TGAAGACACTGGATTGCTTGCTGGTATAAGTACCGCCATCAATATTAAGTACGATACCGCCCGCATATGGTGGGGTATTTTCTTCGATCTGGAAGACTGAGCCTGTGGTATCAATACCATTATTACTGATGCTTGGGATATTGGCTGCACCGTCAATCGTAATGGTCGTGCCGGTGAAATTTAGCGTACCAGATTTAATCCCTACGGCGCCTTTGCCGGTCAAAGTAGCTTTGCCGATATTCCAGGTCGCTTTACCGGCCGCGTAGATTGGGAGAGAACCGGCTGCGCCACCATCAGCGGTCAAAATTGCAGCACCGTCAGTAATATTTACGACTGGAAAGCCTTTCTCGCCAATTAAGCCATTGACGGAAATGCCATAATTGCCAATAATCTTGCCCTTAAAAGTTACATTTACGCCATAGCAAGCGCCTTGATTGGCCAAAATGCCGATACCGTAGCTATTAGCACCAGATTTTAGGGTAACGTCTTTTTCGATCACGACGTTAGTATAGTCAGTCTTGCTCTCATCGCGCGAACCATAGATCGAGAGCGCATTCATCGTGGAGATAATCGAACCCTGGCCCCGAATAGTAAGATGTCCGCTCCAGACGCTAATACCATCTTGGCCCGTAGCTGCGATGATATTGTGTCCATTGAGATCAATAATAATATCGCGGTTTGCAATGGCCGCACTGGTCAAGGTGAGATCTTCGCTCAAAGTAACGACAGCTTCGGTACCATAACGAATATCATAGATAAATTGCTCAGCTGGAGTTTTCTCTGTTTCTGCCGCAGTAGTCTCGGCTTGCAAAGCAATATTGCCCGAGCCGGCAGTAGTTTCTGCATAAGCTATTGTGTTGCTAGTTAACGCTGCAACTGGCGTAAATACACCTAACATAAACGCTAGCGCCAAAACGGCGAGAACCTGTGTTCGTTTCATGTTTTTATGTCCCTTCTTTAATTACCCCTAGTATAACAAATTTTTTATGCTTAAACAAGAGGCTTTTTGCGGGAAATTAGTGGGGGTTTTCCACAGGGCGTTGTGGTCACTATGCGCCAACGCGATCTTTGGAATTTTTGCGGGCAGCGTTGTTTTCTACATATTCAATAATCTTGGCCGCAACGTTTCGCCCAGTGATTTTCTCGATACCAAACCCTGGCGAAGCATTCACTTCTAGGACCAATGGACCACGGCTGGAGCGCATCAGATCTACACCAGCTACATGTAAACCCATCGCCTTAGCGGCCTGAATCGCAATGCGTTTTTCCTCGGTAGTGAGCTTGATACTAGTACCTTCCCCGCCTTTGTGCAGATTGCTACGAAAATCATCATCTAGCGACTGGCGTTGCATACTAGCTACCACGCGCGAGCCAACGACAAAGGCACGGATATCGGTACCAGCCGATTCCTTAACATATTCTTGCAAAAGAATATTAGTACCATCTTCATTGTACAGATAAAAGGCCTGCAAAGCAGATTTAGCCGCTTTCTTGGTCTCGGCTAAGACTACACCATTACCATGCGTGCCGCTAGCCAACTTAATAATCACTGGTAAGCCAATTTGCTCGAGCAGGTCGTCAATATCGGCTGTGTTGCGCGAAACTAAAGTCTTGGGAGTGTCGATACTAGCCTTGGTTAAGATTTGTTGCGAACGCAGTTTGTCACGCGCGCGAGTAATCGCAATCGAGCTCGACATCGTCCAAGCTCCCTGCATCTCAAACTGGCGCACTACAGCGCAACCATACCGAGTCATATTATTAGAAATCCGCGGAATAATCGCATCGAAACACGGCAAGATCTTGCCTTTGTAATGCACACCAGGATGCTTCTCGTCTAGAGATAAATAACAATTCTTATACTTGACCACCTTAACTTTGTGGCCATGCTTCTCAGCTTCTTCTACCAAGCGCTTAGTTGAATAATTGGCATTGCCATTGGACAAAATTGCAATTTTCATACCGCTTATTGTATCACAAAAAGTTCAGACCGTCAATAACGAATGGGCAGTAGGGCCTGGCGTATAGGCTAACTAGAAATGTACCAGTGACCCCGCTAATTAACGCACTAACTAATTAGATGATTGACCGATTAGGGGAAACTCTTGGCTAATACTCGTATCGAGTCCGCTCATAATAAATAGCACATTGGTATGCTCGGCGCCGTTTATGGTGTGGCGAGCCTTCGGCCTGCGCCGATCAATTATATATGGGTGTGTAGCCAGAATTTCTCGACATTCTGCCGCAATTCGCTGGCGCAATGTAGGGTAATCTCGGCCGACCATATTTGCGCAAACCAAAAATTCAATACGCACATCGAGAGTTAGACTATCGAAGTCCCGCTCAATGATTTCCGCAGCTCGATCAAGCAGCTGGCGCGACAACTCAATTTCCGTT
>CAZUNS010000124.1:0-2352 GCA_964621655.1 uncultured Candidatus Saccharibacteria bacterium
CCTGCGACAGTAATATCTTTGTCGCCGACCGTGATTGTCACTCCCGCCGGAATATCGATGGGTTGTTTTCCGATACGACTCATATTTCCCCTTTAACTTAATATCTTGTCTATTTTAGCATAGATTATAGAGAAAAGCAAGGTTATTTTATGAAATAAGCTTGACTTTTTTGGTAAGGTGTGGTATAATGGAAATATAGGCATTAAACCTTGCAGTTTAAAAGAAGGAGATGATGTGATTGAAAATACGCAAGGTGTTATTTCGAGAGTCCGCTAATCTGATCTGTTGGTTTCGGATTGCGGTTAGCGTACTTTTGGCAATCTTCGGTCGCGCAACCTTGGGCTGGGCCCTGCTTTATTCGCTGGCGTTTATTAGCGACACCTGGGACGGTTGGTTTTATCGGCGCGTGCCGAAAGACGAACGTCCGCGGCATTGGTTTAATCGTCTGCCGATTTCGATGGATCCGCTGGCGGATTTTGTCTTTGTGGCGGGTGGTGTCATGTATGTGGCGGATATCAAATGGTTCGGCGCTATCGTCGTGGTCGTAGTGGGGGCAGCCTTGGTCGTCTTGCAAATGGTCTGTCAGGATGCGTCCGATCAGGTCTTTTCGCGTGTGATGACTGTTTTAACCTATGGCTGGTTTGTCGAGATGATAGTTATATTGGGCGCAGTTTGGTATTTCTGCGTGGCGATGCCAATTTGGCCGATCGGATTTGGGAGCACGTTAGTAGTTTTTTACGCCTGCTTCTTCCTGGTTCGGGACAAATCGCGCACGATTCGTAAAAGGGGGTGATATGAGTGTGCAAAATTTTACTCAGCGTGCTGATTGTGTTGGTGGTACTGAATTGCCTGAGTTTCGTGATAGCTAGAATCATACTTTTCGCTACTAGTGGTCTAACCGCTAGATTTGAACGCGAAATGAAGTCCCTAAGAAGTATCACGGGGACTTATCTGATTGCGGGCAATCTTAACCAAGCGTGGACGGCGTTCCAGTTCTTGCGGCCGGAGCTGCATGGCTATGCTACTTATGTGCAATTCCGCATGATGGGCTGGAGTGCTGACACCACGGCTAAACAAATCGTTCGCGATGCCAAAGAGCGGGGTCTGAACACGGTGTACGTTTATACGATTTCGCTGGGCGATCATGTTGGACGCTATCTGGAGCAATATTTGGGCGATTCTTGCGACCTGAAAATCATTGCCATTAATCCTTGTACGGACGTCAGCTTTGTGCGTCAGCCTTTGCGGACGATGCTCAAAATCGGTGTGCCGATCTTTGAAGTATTCTGTCATGGTTTGGGTTGGCTGAGTACGATTCCGTTGATTCCGACGCCGGATGGCAAGTATTCCCTTATCCTGTTGGCGGATCAGTATTGGTCGATTGCTTATGATCGTCCGATACATTTGACCGACCATACAATCGGCGTAATCTGTAGCCAGCCGGGCGACGATGATAATGATGGTCTGCTGGAGAATGCCGCAATCCGCGAGTATTTTCAGAGTGAAAACACCTGTATCGTTAATATCAAAACCAATCACGGTACCACCATCGCTTGCGGTGATGAATACCTGGATAGCGTACGTCAGATTTGGCGGCATGTGCAATCGGCCAGTCACTAAGTTTGGCGGACGTATAATTGACTGATCGGCTGCCAAGTTTGGCGAACGTATGATCGGCCGTCAAGTTGCCAACTCTTATCCTTATGCTTAAAGCCGCTCCTGATGGGGCGGCTTTTTAAAAATAAAATTCTCCGGCTGCTTCTCGTGATTCTCCGGCTGCTTCTCATGATTCTCCGGTTGCTTCTCATGATTCTCCGGTTGCTTCTCATGATAATACATATCCCCTGGTTAGTCCAGAGGATATTGGGAAGGGCTTGCGAAAAGTGCTCCGTAGCCTACTATTTGTGCAAGTATAAAACAGCAAAAACAGCGAGTGGTAATCTCGCGGACTTGCGCTGCTTCTATTACGATTGCATAATAAAAGACACAGAGCGCGGCTGAGACGATAATCCAAAGAATTATACGCACGAGAGCCAACAGGTAGTTTTTGCGCACCGGTTTGCCGTAGCGTGGTATTTCGCTAACGCCAGAAATAGCGTAGCAAAGAAAGAGATAAATCAGACTGCTTATCACCAGAAGCAATACACCAGTCATGATAATATCTTCAAGCTTGCCATTGAGCTGGACAAACAGGGTTTTTGCAAAAGTTCTAGTGCTGTGGATAGCAATCTGTAAATAGTCGATAGCCCTAGCCATAAGCATTCCTCCTATAAGGTACTCACCACTGGATAATATGGTGGCTATTTTCATTATTGCACAGAATTTGGTGCATTACAAGTAGCGTAGTTCTTT
>CAZUNS010000125.1:0-2351 GCA_964621655.1 uncultured Candidatus Saccharibacteria bacterium
TATCTGATGGCGGGGCGAGCCCCCGCTTTTTGGTGGTTATGTTAAATCAAAGAATTATCAAGGTGAGAAAACATCCTACTAGACAAAAAATGTAGGTCATGTTAGTATAAAAGTACAAAGGTTTATTACTGAATTGGCGCCTTGTGCGTGCTTTCTGGCGAAGTTGCTAGATAGGTAGTGAACCACAATAAAAGCCACCGCTTTGTGGGGCTTTTTTGTTTATGAGTTATAGAGATAAATCTCTTCTATTTTGTTCTGTATTATTTTTAAGCAATCCGCTTTTGTGGACTTGTCAATATCGTATTTGGCTCGAATACTACCAGCTATCATATCTGCCAGTTGAATTAAGACATCATCCTTGGAATCTTCTAATTTAAGTGATGCCATACGTAGTGAAGTTCGATTTAGAGAGTGACGAATTTTAGCGACAGAGCGGTTGCGATAATTTTTGCCAGCTTTGCCATCTAGGTAAATACGAGCATTATTCATTCTTGTAAAACGGTTAAGAGTGCTAAAGATAATTTCTTGATAGAACGAGTCAGCCTTTTTAAGCTTTGGCTCATTAACTGTTGTTTTGTCTACAATTGTGGCTCTTATGCGAAAATTAAAGTTTTGAGCTGTTTGGAAGAAGAGCTCTTTCTGTTCTTTGTTGGCACGATGAAACTTGAATTCTCGTTCTTGTTTCCAGCCCATGGTCTTTTTAAGCATTTTTATAGAAGCGCTGGCAAATTCTGCGTCCACCAAATCGTCAAAAATTATGCAAGCTATTACGAAGTTTTTGCTAGCTGCTTTCGTAAGTTTGAAACCTGGGTCTCCCGAATCGTCAATAAATATAAGCTGACTTACTTTTTTCATATTTACAATTATATCATTCAGGTGATTGTTTGTCAGGGGTGAGTTTACGGTTAGACGTATATTTGCAAAAATACGCTTAACCGTGTATAATGGGGATATGAGAATTACTTTTTCTAATGTTGACCAGTTGAAGAGTCTGAATTATTTTTTGGTTACGAATGATTTGTCGGATAGCAGTCGGTTAGAAATTGCAACGGTTACGAATTGGATGAACATCCATCCTGCATGTCTGGTATTTGCGGCGGCTATAGCTGACGAAGTCGGTCCGGAGCGTGTAGAGATTGTTACTAATTCTTCGCAGTCGGCGATTTATTTAGATAGAATGGGCTTGTATAGGTACACACAGCATGATTGTCCGGTAGCGTATGAGCAGCACGAGGAAGCGGGCAGGTTTATCCCAATTACTCAGGTAAAGACTAATCTTGAACAATCTAGGCTAATCGCTGATTTGCATCCACTGCTGCATCTTTCGCCAGAAAAATCTGAGACGATTAAGTATATTCTGGGGGAATTGATTAGGAATGTTATCGAACATTCGGGGGCGCGGGGCGGAGCGTTTGTGGCCGTGCAGTATGTTGCGGCTAAAGATAAATTGAGTGTGGGCATTTGTGACACGGGTATAGGGCTGCGGGCGAGCCTAGAGCGTTACCATGCTCCAGTAGATGATTTGGATGCAATTCGGATGGCACTTACTCCGGGCGTGAGCGGCACTACCTTGCGCGATGGCGGTACTGGGGATAATGCTGGCGCGGGGCTGTATATTGTGAAGTCGATCGTCAGAATGACGCGCAATTATTTTGTGGTGTATAGTGGTGATTCGGCATACAAGATGCACAAATATGACAAGCGAGTTAAGTATGGGCCGCGTCTGAACGATAATCCTTTCGTCGATAAGCATACGAGTTATGATAATCTGCCGAGTTTTGGTGGGACATTGATTGGGCTAGACATTACCTTGACGGATACGGAGCGGTTTAGCGAAATATTAGAGAGAATTAAAAAATCTTATAGCCAGGCTATTCGTGAGCGTAAGAAACGTAAGTATAGGGAGATTAAATTTACATGATTATTAATTTACGGCAAGAGGCGGGTGATTTTGGCGAAAACAAAGATGTCGCCAGACGACTCCGAATTAAGGAAATTATGCCAGCGTTGTATGATGGTGATGAAATTATTTTGGATTTTGGTGGAATGACTGGCGTGACGCAATCTTTTGTTCATGCTTTGATTGTGGCGCCGATGCGTGAGTTTGAGGATATCTTTTTTGAAAAAGTGCAATTCAAGAATTGTTCACCTACGGTACAACAAGTAATAAAAATCGTTTCGGAATACACTCAGGAGAGTTTTGAAGAAGAATAGACCGATGTAACTCGTGTCTTACAGGGGTGAGTCTACGGTTAAGCGTGTTTTTGCAAAAATACGCTTAACCGTAAGTTAATGCTGGTGGAGATGACTCGGAGGCTGGTAGCCGATAGCTGATGGTTGGGGGTTGATAG
>CAZUNS010000126.1:0-2328 GCA_964621655.1 uncultured Candidatus Saccharibacteria bacterium
ATAAACACTTGTTCCTCGATATAACGCTCAATTTCACCGCCCAACTTAGTTTTATTATTGATAAAGTAATATTTATTGCCACGCAGCACATCATATTTAGAATTCTTAAACTCAAAATACTGCCGTCCTTCAGTCTTAGCCAGGAGATTCTGGATTTCTTCTTGACTAGCTTTTTCCAAAACCACAAAGAACGGATAGATATTTTTAATACCAGCCAATTCTTTTGGCACCGGCGCACCCAGCACAAACAAATAATTCAAAGCTGGCGAAAGTCGAGTTTCGTAATAATCTTTTATTCTATCAATATCATCGAACAAGGTTTGCTCCACTACAGCATCATAATTCAGTGTGATCAAACCGTCTTCAAAGATTTTCACCTTAATACCTTCCGCCGTCGAAAATATCAAAAATTCCTCTCCCGAAGACCCGTATTCTAAGTCAACAAGTTCCAAATTTTCCCGAAAAATATCAACTTTCTTCTGATTTAATTTAATCTGCACTTTCTCTCCCCGCAGAAAATCATAGATTTCCGATAATTGCAAAGTCGTGCGCTGGAACCACCCACCAACATATATATTATTAATTTTCATGTTACTCCTTTCTTTTATTGTAGTAAAGTTACACCTATCACGATTAGAATAGTAGCAACCGCATGAATCACAATCGAACGACGACTAAGATCTTCGCGCCCAAATTTCGGCCAAAGCGCCGTCATAATAATCCCCATCAAGAAAATCACAATTGGTTTCGACGAGTCGGCCACCACCGACATCAAAGCAATCGAAGGCGCCGCAATCATGGCACTATATTGCGTAAAATCCTTCGCGATACAAGCCGCAAACGTGCAGAAAAGCGGACGATAAACTTTGCCATGACTCTTTTTCGAGACTTCATGATATCGTTTGCGCCATTTTGGCATCAAAAACATAATAATCGCATTCCCTATTCCCTTCCCTAAGAATGTGAAAGCCAGCTCAAGCGTAAAAGCAATTTCTACTGTGTTTTGTTTTACAAAAATCAAATTACCCACCACAATCATCAAAACATAAAGAAAAGCATACGCAGCGGCTTTAAGTTTCAGGCGCTTAGCCTGACGTTTCGTAGCCGAAAGAATCACTAATAATGGCGCCGACAGTATAATAAAGAAAGCAATTAGTTGCGTCGCAGAAATCGTATCCCCCAAGAAAATATAACCAAGAATTAAGTACAAAATCGGCGAAAGTTGTACGAAGATGCTAAGATTGGTAGAATTATCTAGCTCAAGAACTTTGTAATAAGGTATGCCCGCGATACTCGTGAATAGGCCAGAAACCACGAATATCAGCATCGTGGAGAGCGGAACTTCTAAGAGAGAGAGAGAGAGAGAGAGTTACTGGCGATCAAAATGATCGCCAGTACAACAAATGCCACCGCGTAGAAATATTTTTGCGCAGCCGCACCCTTACCTTTGTAGTAATAATCAGAAATATAATTATCAATGTATATACGCGACGAATCCGACAACACCGAAGCAGCAGTATAGAGTAACCAGTTCATATACTATATATTATAGCATAACTATTACTGTTAGGACGCAACACAAATCTCCAGACCGAAATCTGGAGATTTGCTATGCAATGCGTAGAAATCAAAACTTAGTTAGAATACGCAACGCATCGCACGGAGCGACCAACATGCCTATCCAAGCTTCGAGCCGGATACAAACTACCACTAAAATAATAGAGAGTGTAAGCAGTACTACTACCACTAGCCGTACGCGACCAATAGAGCATACTTGTACCCGTTCCTGTCTGTCCACTGCTATTAACATTCCCGGCCAACAGCCAATTGGCATCACCTAAGCGAATACCAACCAGATTGCTGCTACTGATCTCTAGTTGACTTGCTACAACAGATTTACCAGAAAAATTCGGCGTTGGGAAGGCGGATATCGTAACCAATGCATTTCCATTCCAACCGTTATAGTTAGTATTCTGCATAAGTTTAATGAAGTCATTATTAGTCCAGAGATTTGCCTTAGCCTGTGGAAGTTTCCAACCTTTAGGACAAATACTGCCCGTAGCATCAGCATTGTCAGCCGTAATACCAGAACAGGTTCCACCCGTAGTGGCACACCAAGAATAGTAATTCCCATAAGTTTCATCGAGATACCATTGCTCTCTAGTGCTGGTTGACGAGAATTGCGTGACAGCCCCAATACCACTGGCTGGATAATCTGCAGGAAGATTGTCTGAGTCTTCTTTGGTGGCAACACCAGTTACGTTCAGATCCAGCTTGAGATTCTGAGTCATCCAACAATTGCCGTCGGAGAGTTTTTGGATGGTATAA
>CAZUNS010000127.1:0-2291 GCA_964621655.1 uncultured Candidatus Saccharibacteria bacterium
AACTCCCCCATTGGATAAAAACTCATAAACGGCTCCGCATAAGTCACTTTCTTTATCACATCGTAAGTTTTTACTACATCTTCGTGTGCTAAATCTAACATATTTAGATAGACTGGCTCCATCACCAAATCATCTTGCGGTTCCTCCGCCACTAACTCTGCCTGCGACCTTTGCCACAGCCACCAACCACCCACACCACCCAGCGCAAGAAATACTAATATAATTATTATAGTAATCCACAGTTTGCGTTTACCATGCTTCTGCGTTTCGCCACCAGTATTAGCTTTGCGCACGATAGGCGTAGGCTCAGCCAGAGCATAACCCTGCAATAAGTTCTGCCCATCTTGCACTAAATCTTGGTTGGAGTTTTGAGCTAATGATGAAGCTGAGACGTAAGTCGAAACCGGTTCAGGAATTTGCTCCTGTTCCAAATCTTGGCCCCAATCCTGATAAGCCAAACCCAGAGATGCCGCTTCTTCTCCCAACATCTCTAGATCGCTCTCCTGCTCCACCAACTTCCTCTTCATATATTTCTATTATAGCATAAGCATAAATGAAGCAGAGATTTGTACATAGTACTAGCTGGAATAGGCGATACAACGAACAGAGTACCCAGTAGAGTTAGAACCCCCGCTAGTTGATGGAGATAAAATGCTACCGTCAAAATAAAGTCTGCTTTCATATGTACGCGATAAATAACCCACCATTTTCCCAGGATAACTAAGTCCACTAGGGCCGACGAATCCAGCACGATACCAATCGGTACCACCTAAAGTAAAGTAAGCTGGTGGACCAGCAAACAACTTATCGTTTGCCCAAAAACTCCCACCAAGATCAGTTGCTCCAGTCTCCAAATTTCTGAGATAGGCAAAGTCATTACTGACCATAGTAGTAATGTCAACAACATTGCGATTAGGAGTATTGGACACCTTATTGCCACCTTTTGGTAGATGCCAGCCTTTTGGACAGATGCTATTTAACGCATCTGTGCTACTCTTAGCATAGTCCTTACAAGTACCATTATCACCAGAAGTATTAGCCGTAGCAGCACACCAAGAGTAGTAGTAGCCATATTCTGTTTGATAACCAATACCATCACCAAGATAACTACTAGCTATAGTAACTCGCGGCGTCCATTGTGCTATCACATTATTGGTTGTCGACCAATTTGAAGCAGTAGCGACCTTAGTAGCAGTGCCCTTAACGTAAGTAACCGTAACATCTGAGTCGTCAACGGACAGACTAACACTACTAAGATCCAGTTTCATATTTTGCGTCATCCAACAGTTGCCATCGGTAAGTTTTTGAATAGTATAAGTCTCGCCATCTCGGCTATCAAACAATGCAGTATTATCACCTATAGTAGCTTCCATGCAAATAGCTGGTGTCATTTCTTGCATTCTTGTGATACCTTTAAAAGGCAATTCCTTCCATACCGCATACAGCGTCTTAGCTGGAGCAGACAAGCTTAAACTAATAGCGCTACCGGCTTTATACATGACAGAAGTAGCATTACTGTTTTCGCTCCATCCTAAGAACTCGTAACCTGTACGCACTAGATTACCCAGATTAGCCGCAGCATAAAATACAAATGGATTATCGGCTGATAATGCTGTTTGTATGGCTGGAGCAGTGCCACCAGTATTATTATTGCCATTATAAGTTACACTATAGTTGTAAGTCGTTACTGTTTTCGGCATAACAGTAAGATTAAGCTTTACATTAGCCTTATAATGTCCATTTGCAGCACTATCTCCAAACTTAGCTGCAAACACTAGTTTACGAGTTATGTCTATAGCATTATTAGTAAGGGCAGTTGTAGTGTTAGTTTCTAAATTCTGTGCACTACCAGTAAAGCTATTATAAGTTATATTAGCATCTTCAGTACTTGTAGTATTCCATCCATATCCCCAAGTATTATCTACTAAGCTAGATCCTTGTTTACCATCAGCGCCACTAATCGTAGTACTACCAGTAAGATTAGTTGGTCCAGTAATGCTTAACGTGTATCCAGTAATATTATCTGCCTTTACTTGTACCGTATGGCTAGAATATACTGTACCACCACCTGTAGTAGTATTGTCATCCTTTAGTTCGCCATTATCTATGATGAGCGATGTATTACTATTAGCACTTTCTGCATAGACTTCTCCATCAGACTCTCCTAGACCAAGACTTAACATATTAACCAAGTTATTTGGACTTATTATAGTATACCCCATAATACCCAGGAGAACAAAGATGCTTAGGACCGGAATAGAATGTAATACTTGTTTACTTATTCTACTTAG
>CAZUNS010000128.1:0-2290 GCA_964621655.1 uncultured Candidatus Saccharibacteria bacterium
TAATGTAAACAACTACCTTAAATTATGCGGTTGTTCTAAATTGTTTAAATGAGCCTATAAGCATAAAAACTATTGACAAAAACAACCATCTGTGCTACAATAGAGATAGGAATGGCGGTAATACAAAAACTACCGCTGCTCTGGTAATTTAATAAAAAACTTTGCTTTAAAACATAGTTAGATAAGGGGGAATTTATCTATGAACGCACAATCTAAGTACAATCTTAGCCTTGATCCGTACGATCAGTACTTCCGCAAGGCCGAAGAATCTAAGAAGTATAATCTCGAGCCTGATCCGTACGAGCGGTGCTGCCGCAAGGCTGAAGTCGAAGCGGCCATCCGCGAGCTGGAAGAGGAACTACGTCAGGCCAAAGCCCAAGCTGTGAGACAGCATGCCCAGGCCAAAGCCGAAGCTAAAAAGCAACACGCCCGGGCCGCTCAGGGATACTATCACGGTGTCCAGGCACAGCAAACCGCCAGCGCGCGCGAGCAGTGCTCCGACGACGACCAGTTTGCCGTTACTTTCCACTATGCCGATGAGCATGGTTACCAACTGGCTCCAGATTGCGTAACGGAGCATGTGTACGGCACTGGTTTCTGTGACGCATACATTCCTGAACTGTCAGGCTATCAGTTTGAGATGGCCTTAGTGGATGATGGAGAAGAACTTGTTCCGATCGAGATTAAAAGGCAGAAGAATGGTCGTGTTTACTTCACGTATATCCCGACGCCTTTTACGAAGGAGCAATATCGGCACATCTATGTACGCTACAAGAAGACGGAAGAGTTCGACTACGATCCAAAAGAGAAAGTCACTCTGACATTCCATTTTGTGGACGAAGACGGCTGCAGCATTGCTACTCCGATCTCTCGCACGGGGGAGCGTAGACGGTTTTGTGTCTGCTTTGCTCCCGATGTAGAAGGGTATCTGATAGACAGTCGCGATTGTAGCCGATCTTTTCCGCATTATGGACCTACTCGGCAAGATGTCTTTGTCACTTACCGCAAAGATAATCGTTTCTGGACGCGTCTCAAGAACGGCTACTACAACGACATCATTCGCAGTATCGCCTGCGACGTACTGGTAGCAGTAGCGGTGTTCGTGTATGTGACCAACCCGTCCTGGTGGATGAACCAGCTCTGGGAGAAATACCATGCAGAGCCAGCGGCAATCCAGGAAATCGATCCCGATTATAACGGCGTAGAGCAGGAGATTGTTCCGATAGACGATGGTGTCATCGTAGATGACGCGCATGCTATCACGGTGAATATCACCAACAACCGCGAGACTAGCGCAGACGAGAGTCCTGTCGAGAATCCCACGAATAAACCCGATCGCTATGATTATCCGCCGTACGATGGCACGGGCGCCAAAGATCCTGATGTCGATCCAAGTCTGCCCACTGGCTATAACAATCCCCTGGATGACCCTGCCTACAAGGGCAACGCCCCGGCAAGCAGCGGAATCAATGTTGGGACAGGTGAGCCCGATCAGCCTGGCTGGTCGACACCGATGACCGACCGCTATCAACCCATGCCGTAAATAGCAAAGTTTCTTAACACAGCTCTTTAGAAAAAGGCCCCTCTCCGGAGGGGTCATTTTCATGCTAATTTATTAGAGTTTGATTGTATTTCGTAAAATGTATCCAACTCTCAAAAAATCTATTCTTTCTCGGGCTTTTCTGCCTTCTCGCCTTCGTCTGGCTGCTCAGCTTTCTCAACCTTCTCGGCATCCTTAGCTTCATCCTTGGTATCCGCCGCCTTCTCAGCCTTCTCTGCATCACTAGCTTCAGCCTTCGCCTTAGCGCCAGCCGCTTTTGTCTCCGCCGTCTTCTCCGCATCAGCGTTCCCATCAGCAGCCTTAGTTTCATCGACGGCTGCACCCTTCACTTCATCCTTAGCCTTCTCCGCACTCTCCGCATCCGCTTCTTCACCATGTGCTTCGCTTAGGGCATTCAAGAGCGCATCTTCGGCATTTTTGCGTTTCTTCTTTTCAGGGGCCTTAGCTAGCACGATGTCAATTTCGTAGCCAGTCAACTTCGACGCTAGGCGCACATTCTGACCTTGCTTACCGATGGCGATAGATTGCTGGTCTTCGTTCACATAGACCTTAGCCTTTTTGCCATCCAGCTCTACCTTCATCACTTCAGCAGGGCTGAGCGCTTCGCGAATATATTCCTGCGGATTGTCGCTCCAGTTGATAATATCAATTTTCTCTTTATCGCCAATTTCATTCATAATGGCTTGGACACGAATTCCGCGACCACCTACGAAGGTGCCTACTGGGTCT
>CAZUNS010000129.1:0-2286 GCA_964621655.1 uncultured Candidatus Saccharibacteria bacterium
CAATCCCTATAACCGGCGGGCCCCGTGTTTGTGTGAGGTGGGTCGCGCTTCCGGGCTCCCGGAGTCGAACGACGATGCGTTGTAGGGCCAAAATGAGCCTAGGTGATGCCCACCCTTACCTAGGCTCATTTTTGTTGGTCAGATTATTACTCAATCTTTAATATACGAATCTTATTAAACCCGCCCGCAACAAAAAGAGCTCCACCAGAAAAACCTAGTAGCAAATCGACAAATAACAGCAATTTATCATACAAAATCCTTACGTTTTTCGACATTTTTTTGCAAAATCACAAAATTAACGTAAAAGGTATTTACAAAATCATAAAAGTGTGCTATAATGGAATCATGGTAGGTTCGCCTGACCAAGTACCTTTGAGATTCTGATTAGAAGTTACATTCAGTCTAGCCGTAGACGGTTTGCGCTAAGCAAACTTCACAGCAAAGCCGAATCGTAACACCTAGAGAGCCATTGGACTTGGGCAGGCACAAAAAATGCAAAAATTTTTAGGAGGTAATGTAAAAATGAAAATGAAGAAGTTCCTGCGTTGGGTGGGTAGCATCGTAGTGATAGCCATCATCGTGCTCGCCGTGGTGTGCGTCATACTGCACGCGCGCGGCATCGACCTGCTGTCCACCGACTCCCTGCACTGGGGAAAAAATCCCGGTTTCACGCTGGAAACCAAAATGCGTCTCGTGGGTGACCAGGACGAATCTTGGCATGATGGTCCCATCGTCGTAAAAGCCGGAGATCAGGTGGAAGTACAGCTGAAGTACGACAACTGTTCGCCCGACTACCAGAACGACGTGGCCGTCTGGGTCAACCTTCCGTCCTGTCTCGAGTATGTCGAAGGGGCCACCTGGCTGCTGGACGGCCAGTATCCCGAAGGCGTCTTCATCAACGAGAACGACATCGTCGACCGCGGAATCATCATTGGCGACTTCGCCGGCTACAAAGCCACCGAGTACACCAAGGAAAAACAGGGTGCCAACGCTTACCTGCGGTTCACCGCAGAAGTAGTAGACGCCCCGCAGCAGGGCACGAAAGACGTCGTAATCGAAACTATCGTGCAGGCCAGCACTGATGGCAAGAAGCCTACTTCCGCAACTGTTACCAGTGAGCTCTGCGTCGTGTCCCAGGATTTCGACGGCGATCTGGTGCTGATTACCGAAGCTGGCAAAGAAAACGTCGGCGCCACCAATCCTGATGGCCCGGTCAAAATCACGCCGGCAGATACCAGCACCACGCTGCATCCCAACCTGTCTCAGGACACCCCTATTCCCGACGACTCTCAGGACAGCTAATCAATCTCTCGCACTAAGCCGCAGCTTTTTAAGTTGCGGCTTTTTCCTTA
This sequence comes from uncultured Candidatus Saccharibacteria bacterium, assembly GCA_964621655.1. Classification (GTDB taxonomy): domain Bacteria; phylum Patescibacteriota; class Saccharimonadia; order Saccharimonadales; family Saccharimonadaceae; genus Nanosyncoccus. Next base: position 1,353 of record CAZUNS010000129.1, read on the forward strand.
AGCGACGCGTCCCGCAAGAAGAGTATTTACTATAAAAACTATTCATTTTATTTAGTAGCTTGACAAATGTGGTATGATAATAATATATGCCTAAAAATCTAGTTATCGTCGAGTCTCCGGCCAAAGCCCATACTATCGAGAAATATCTCGGGAAGGATTTTCACGTCTTAGCTTCGGTGGGGCACATTCGCAAAGATACCAAAGTCGACAAGGCCACCTTTGACGTGACTTACGAAATCGACCCTGGACATACCAAAATCATCTCCGAGCTCAAGCGCGCCGCCAAAGCCGCCGAAACGATTTGGCTAGCGACCGATGAAGACCGCGAAGGCGAAGCGATTTCTTGGCATTTGACAGAAGTTCTAAATTTACCTAAAAACACCCGTCGCATTACTTTCCACGAGATTACTAAGCCTGCGCTGGAGCAAGCCATCCAAAACCCCCGCACTATCGATATGGATATGGTCTCTTCGCAGCAAGCCAGGCAAACTCTAGATATGCTAGTAGGTTACGATTTATCAGGCGTAGTCCGGCGCAAAGTACCTGGAGCAATCTCGGCCGGGCGAGTGCAATCACCAGCTTTGCGGCTCATCGTAGAGCGTGAGCAAGAAATTGAGAAATTTGCCAGCGCCGCTAAATTTAAGGTGACAGGAAATTTCCAGACCAAAGACAAAGATACTATATCCGCCACGCTTGATCATACTTTTGATACCGAGAAAACCGCTCAAAATTACCTAGAAAAGATTAAAGATGCCGATTTTGTCGTGGCCGATACCAGTACTACCCCAGGCGTACGCCATCCCGCTCCGCCCTTCACTACTGCATCTATGCAGATCGAAGCCAACTCGCGCTTAGGTTTTTCTACCAAGACTACCATGAACGCCGCCCAAGCGCTCTATCAGGCTGGTCTAATTACTTATCATCGTACCGATAG
>CAZUNS010000130.1:0-2280 GCA_964621655.1 uncultured Candidatus Saccharibacteria bacterium
TGCCGATTCGCTTCAAAGCCGATCCTAAGCCACGCAAATGGCACGATGAAGTCATGGGCGATCTCGAAGCCGGCCCCGAAGTGCAAGACGATATTATTCTCATCAAGGCCGATGGCTTACCTACTTATAACTTCGGCCACATTGTCGACGATGCCGAGATGCACGTCACCCATGTGATGCGCGGAGTAGAATACTTGCCCAGCACGCCCAATTATCTCGCGCTTTATGAAGCACTCGATCTAACCGTACCTAAACTAATTTCTTTACCACATATTCTCGCGCCCACCGGCGGCAAAAAACTTGGCAAACGCGATGGCGCTAAATCCGTCACCGAATATCGTGCTGATGGCATTCTGGCCGAAGCTATGTTCAACTATCTAGCCTGCCTAGGCTGGAACGACGGTACCGAGCAAGAAATTTATACTAAAGACGAGTTAATCAATAAGTTCTCCATCAACAAGATCCAAACTTCAGGTGCCCGCTACGACGAGACCAAACTTTTCTGGATGAACGGTCAATGGATTCGCAAGATTTTTGACGAACAAGGCGTTGATGCATTGTACGCCCGCACCGAAGGCTTTTGGCCAGAATCAGCCGCAGCTTACGATGACAACTATCGCAAAAAAGTTCTTAGTATCATTTACGATCGTCTTAAGGCTCTGTCCGACCTACGCGAAATGACGACTTATTTCTTCGCCGACCCACCAGTCGATTTAGATATGATCACCCAAAATAAATTTTTGAAAAAGTTCAGCGAAGCCGAGTTGAGCGACATGCTCCAGCTCGCCGTACAAAAGCTCGACCAAACCGAATGGAACGAAGCCGCTCTACAAGACGCATTAAACGAACTACTATCCGAGACCGGTCGCAAACCTGCCGAACTTTTCTCAATTATTCGTATCGCACTTTCTTTCGCGCCCTTTAGCCCCGCCCTGCATCTCACGATGTCGGTCTTGGGCAAAAATGTCGTTATGGCGCGTTTACAAACAACTATTACAGCATTGGAGAATGACTAATGAAAACATCGGGTGGCAAAAAACCAACTTCTCAGCGCAAACGTCCCAAAGTTTTGCTTATTATCTTAATTATATTACTATTAGCAGTAGCAGGATTTTGTGTTTGGCTCTGGCTAAATCGGGCCAACGACGGTTATCAAGGTGGAATATTTGGAATTGGACAAGGCGAAAACGAAGAACCCGCGCCAATTTATAGCAATTTTACAGGACTAGAGATCGCCGACGCCACCGAAAACACTCTGCCAACTTTCTGCGTACAAATCCCCAATGGTAGCACCGACGGAGCACGCCCCCAAGCTGGTCTCACACATGCCGGCGTGGTTTTTGAAGCCATTGCTGAGACTGGCATCACGCGCTTCGCCGCCATTTTCCAAAATCCCCAAACTGGCGTAATTGGCCCAATTCGTTCTTTGCGCCCATATTATCTCGATTGGGACACACCATTTGACTGCACTGTAGTACACGATGGTGGTTCTCAAGAAGCTTTAGCCGCCATTGCAAGTGGCGGACAGCGCAACTTAGACGAAAACTTTAAGTACATGTGGAAAGAAAATAACAGTAGCCGTCTCTGGAACAACGTTTTTACTTCTCCTACAAGGTTAATGTCTTTCAATCAAGACCATAATTATCTTACTTCTAATCCCCAGACTTTCCCGCGCCTTACGCCCAATGAAGTTGACGAAATTTTGCATCCATTCGATCCGTGTTCTAGCCTAGACCCAGAAGATTGCGACGCCGATCAAGAAACCGCCCCATCTGCGCACAGTATTGATATTAGTTTTACCGGCTTGACGGATTATAATGTACATTTCGCCTACGATATAGAAAGCAACACTTATCTACGCTCATATCAATATGGTGGTGCGCACATGGTCTATGATTGCGGAGTCGATAGCGGAGCAACTTACACCGGAGATTGCCCCAAGGTTCAAGTAGCGCCAAGTGCAGTCGTTGTGATGCGTGTGCAAGAAAACACCATGGCTGATGGCTATCACGAAAACATTCAGACTATTGGCACCGGCAAAGCAATCATCTTCCAAAACGGCCACGTTACCGAAACTACTTGGCACAAAGCCAACCAGCATAGCCAAATCGTATTTGGCGACGAAATCAAATTCACGCCTGGACAGATCTGGATCTCAGCAGTGCCACAGTTTGGAAGTGTGAGTTATTAGTACGCAAAAGTAGCCGAGCGTAAAGCGAGATAATAAAACAAAAAAAGAAGCCCCCTACGCTAAGCACTCAATGCGCCCTGCGGGGACTT
>CAZUNS010000131.1:0-598 GCA_964621655.1 uncultured Candidatus Saccharibacteria bacterium
CACAATCATCACTTAACTTATAGTTATATTAGTTATAACCTAAGTGAAAAGACAAAGAGACTTATATTTTTTCTAATAAGTTCTTTAGTAAATGGTATTCCAGGTCACTTACTAATAAACTCTTAGTATATATTATTAAGTCTGTCTATAAATTGTGCTTTTGCGATACTTTATAATAAAAACGACACCGCAAGGGTGTTAAAGCAATTTCTCCGGCAAATGAGCTTCACCAAGCGAACTGCCCCTTACGGTGCCGTTTAATCTTGGTGAAATCCTAAATACAAATAAAAATCTCATTTGCTTCGGAACTAAATTGCTTTAACATCTTCATTATAACAAACCATTTCGCTATCGTCAAATTTTTACAATAAAAAAGACCCCTTGTGAGGGTCTTTTTTATTACTTCGTATTTCGTTTTCTGGCGATGTCAGAAAATACGTCCACTCGTAAGAATAAAACTACGTTTTATTCTTACTTCGTGTTCCTTTTATCTCTACGAGAAAAACATCATACTCGCAATAAGAAAGTCCCTTCCGGGACTCTCTTATTACTTCGTATTTCGTTTTTCGATGATTTCGGCGGCTACATTTGGTGGTAC
>CAZUNS010000131.1:608-1792 GCA_964621655.1 uncultured Candidatus Saccharibacteria bacterium
GATCTCCATCGTACTTGTAGCACGTCCTTGTGACATCGAGCGTAGGTCAGAAGTATAACCAAAGAGATTAGCAAGCGGAGCAAAGGCTTTGATCACCTTAGCGCCACCAGTCTGATCTTCCATCGCATCAATGCGACCACGGCGCGAGTTAATATCACCAATCACATCGCCCATGAATTCTTCTGGGGTAGTAATTTCTAGCTTCATAATCGGTTCTAGCAAGACCGGCTTTGCCTTCTGGATACCTTCGCGGGTTGCGAGAGAACCGGCCAATTTAAAAGCAAGTTCGCTGGAGTCTACATCATGGTAGCTACCATCATATAGCGTAGCTTTCACACCGATTACTGGATAGCCAGCAATCACGCCGCCGTTCAAAGTTTCTTCAATACCTTGCTGAACTGGCTTGCGATACTCTTGTGGAACTACACCGCCCTTAATCTGATCTACGAACTCAAAACCTTCGCCAGTCTCGTTCGGCTCAAACTTGACCCAAACATCACCATACTGACCGCGACCACCAGACTGTTTGATGTGCTTACCCTGCGCTTCAGCTGTGCCGCGAATTGTTTCGCGGTAAGCTACTTGCGGTGCACCAGTATTAGCTTCTACGCCATGCTCCTTGTGCAAACGATCGATAATAATCTCTAGATGCAATTCGCCCATACCAGAGATAATGGTCTGGCCAGTTTCTTCATCGGTATGTACCTTGAAGGTTGGGTCTTCTTCGGCCAATTTTGACAAGCCCAGGCCCATCTTTTCTTGGTCGGACTTGGTTTTTGGCTCTACAGCAATAGATACAGGTGGCTCTGGGAAGGTAATCTCTTCGAGATGGATTGGGTGAGCTGGGTCGCAAATCGTAGTACCAGTCGTCACATCCTTCATACCTACCACCGCGGCAATATCGCCCGCCGTAATCTCGGAAATTTCTTCGCGCTTATCAGCAAACATACGTACGATACGACCAATACGCTCCTTATCGCCCGTGGTAGCGTTTAGGACCGTATCGCCCGACTTGAGCTTACCAGCATAGACGCGAATAAAGACCAACTTACCAACAAATGGATCGGTCGCAATCTTAAAGGCTAGAGCTGTGAGCGGCTCAGAATCGCTAGCTTTGCGCACAACTTGGTCGCCAGTCTTAGGATCAATACCGAAGGTCTGGCCCTGATCACGATCAAGCGGAG
>CAZUNS010000131.1:1802-2218 GCA_964621655.1 uncultured Candidatus Saccharibacteria bacterium
GACGAGATAGAAATCACCGTCTAGCACACGCTTACGAAGAGCAGCCTTGAGCTCGACTTCAGTGATTGACTCTTCACCTTGATTGAAGAACTTATCCATCAAAGCTTCGTCGGCCTGGACGGCTTCTTCGACTAACAAACTACGAGCGTTCTTAGCTTTTTCTAGCATGTCAGCTGGGATTTCGCCCACGGTTAGCTCATGATCAGCATAATCTTTGTAGGTGTAGGCCTTCATGTCAACGAGATCGACCACGCCACAAATATCTTTCTCAAAGCCGATTGGCAAATGAATTGCCACAGCATTCTTAGACAAGCGCTTATGAATACTATCGAGAGACTTGTAGAAATCGCCACCGATCTGATTGATTTTATTGACGAAACAAATGCGTGGCACGCCGTACTTGGTAGCCTGGCGCC
>CAZUNS010000132.1:0-2213 GCA_964621655.1 uncultured Candidatus Saccharibacteria bacterium
CATATTATGGAAAATGCCGGTCTCAACTCGCAAGCTTTGCTAGCCGAAGTCGAGAAAGCCAAACCTGGCTACGGCATTAACGTCATGGAGCCAGAGCAGGGCTTAGTCGATCTCAAGAAGGCCGGCGTAATCGACCCCGCCAAAGTCACCAAAGAAGCCGTCCAGAGCGCTACCAGCATTGCTGCCACGGCGATTACCATGGGTGCTTTGATCGTCGATATCCCAGAAAAGCAAGCCCCCGCCACCCCAGACATGGGCGGAATGTACTAGATTAGACTAACCAAGGTAAAGGCCACCCCGACGTGGGGTGGCCTAGTGGGGAAGGAGCTATCGGCGGCCAGATTTAGGACTGAGCCGCTTTTTTGAATCTCTTTTGAATCTCGCGGTAGATTCTTTTCTGACGATCAGTCTTGAGAAGGAGAGCCAAAGTTCCCACTTCGGTTTCAGCGCGAGCTTTGGCAGCGGATAAGCGAAGCCCGACGTTCACTTCGACATCCATACTATAATCTCCGGTAGCGAAATTGGTAGACATGGATTGGATGCGGATGCCGTTCTCGATACAGGTCATGTCGATACTCATACAATCACCTCTCTTAGATAAATGCTAGTGGTGGGACGTTATCCGGGGATTAGGACTTATTATATGACAACTTCAACTCCTTTCTTAAAGTACTGGGTATATTATAACACGATATGAAGATGGATAGGTAGGGCTGTCCTTATCAGGTTTGACATAAACTTGCAGCTTTTTCCCACGAGTTTCGGATGAAAAATGCAACTTTTTCCCACGAGTTTTGGACGAAAATTGCAGGTTTTTCCCACGAGTTCTACCAAAGTCTAATAGACTCCATTTATAGCCACATCACCATAAATAACGGATAATGTTCGATCCCTAGCTCATCCACATAGATCTCTGTCCCGCGTTCCAGCATAATATACCGAGAAACCGTTTTATAATTCTCAATAATCGATTTTAGCGACTTGGCTTGTTTTGTATTACCCGATTTCACCTCAACCGCCGTCGCTCGCCCACCAATATTCATAACAAAATCGATCTCTAGCTTACCCCGTCTCTCAAAATACGTCACATCGCCATATCTCGTCATGATTTCTTCCGCACAAACATTCTCCAGTAGCTCCCCCTCATTGACATATAAATCATTTTCGATAATCGCTTTCGGCACGTCTAGGTCCAACATCGACACTAATAGGCCCGTATCCCGCATATAAATCTTAAACGAGTTCATATTCTTATTCACATTTAATGGCAAAGCTGGCTCGTTTAGATTGTAACAAAAATTCGCAATACCCGCATCATTCAGCCAATACACCGCTGAGCTATATTTTCTTTCGCTAGCATTCGTATCACTTAGGTCGATTTCGCTATACATAAATTTCTTGTTCTTCCGAGCCAGCTGCGCAGGGATACTTTCAAAAGTCTTTAAAATCTTCTGTTTGTCGGATATGCTCGCATATTTCAGAATATCATTCTTATAACTTTCTATGATGCTTTTCTGGACCATGCGCACATCCTGTAAACTTTTGCCATCCAAATAAGTATTCACCACCTGCGGCATTCCACCTACTATCAAGTACATTCGGAAATATTCGTTTATTTTTTCCACCAGACTCTCTGCAATCCGCCGTTTTTCTACAAAACCTTCCTTCAGCTCGGTAATCACGTCTACGGACACCCCTAATGCCCATAAAAACTCTTCAAAGTCTAACGGAAATAGCTCCACTGCACGTTCATAACCCACTGGATACGAAGAAACTTCCTTATAATATAAACCCAGCAGCGAACCCGAAGCAACTACATCAATCGTACCATCCAGTGCAAAAGTTTTCAGAGCTACCCGCGCATTTGGGCACGCCTGAATCTCATCAAGAAATAGTAAAGTTTGCCCCTTCTCAATCTTCACGTCAGGGAAGTTTACCTCCAAATTTAACTTCAGCGTCTTAAAATCCAAATTACCATCAAAAATCTTCTTGTACTCCGGCATCAATTCAAAATTAATATAAATATAGTTTGGATACTCTTCTCGCGCAAATTGTTCCACCACAAAAGTCTTACCGACTTGGCGTGCACCCTTAATCAGAAGACATGGCTTATTTGTCTCATTCTTCCATTCTTCTAAAACCTGCGTAATTTTTCTCTTAAGCATATTCGTATTATACCTGATAATTTGAATAATTGCAACTTTTTCCCACGA
>CAZUNS010000133.1:0-2191 GCA_964621655.1 uncultured Candidatus Saccharibacteria bacterium
TAAACTGCGCCTGGTCGGTAGCTCTCAATTGATAAAAAGCTACCACAGCCTGGGCTTTTTCGGTTGTCTCGTAATTTTTGTTATGTAGAATTTCGTCAGGAATTTCCGCTTGGTACTCGCTGAGCGCTGATGCAAAATAATCGCGCGCCAAATTGTACATCTCGGTCTCGCCCTGCTGTACGCTCCAGCTACTCTTGCGCAAACCAAATGGCATCACGACGTAAGTTTCTGGTGAGCTACTTGGTGCATAACTCGTCGCAACTTTTCCAGACAAGCTACTGACGAAATAACCTTCTGACGTGGCAACCTCGATCGTATAACCAGGCTCTAGACTGACACTGTAAGACTTAGCCTGTTCGGCGAACCGATACTGGATTGGCTGCACAGTGCTATCTTCTTCGCTTGTCAGCGTGCTGGTGTTGGGCTCCACGGCAGTAGTGTATTCGCCAGCCATGAGCTGGCCTTTTTTGTTAAAAATCCTGACGTAGGCCGGTTGATTCAGCAGTTGGTTGCCAACCTTGATTTGAGCCTGAGCGAAGTTGTTATTGAAAGTCAACTCGTAGGCACTGCCAATCTTCAGGATTAGGGAATTAACATAGCCAGAGGTTGGCTGAGGAGTAATATTCAGGTCGTTTTGGATTGCCTGAGAGTTTTGGTTGGTAATAAACTTAAGAAAATTGTATGAAGATAGACTAATCAACGCAAAAATTGCCAGCAAAGACAGAAAAAGCTTTTTCTTGCGCATCATATTATCCCAAAACTTAACCATAACCGCACTCTTGACAATTATTTATATAGTAGTTTCATTATATCATATACAAAAGTAAAAGACAATATCATAAAAATATAACTGGCGATACATTTATTTTTGGCATCGCGTGTGGTATAATAACTGTTATGGCAAAACGACGCTCACGGCAGAAATTCATTCTCACTCGTATCGGTGACTGGTTTTTTGACTGGGTGGAGGGGATCGTCGCTTGGTGGTGCAAGTTACTACATTTGACACGCCACGCTAAGGCCTTGCAGCAGTTAACGAAATTTGTCATTGTCGGCTTTATCAATACTGGCATCAACTGGGTGGTTTATTTTGCCTGTTATCATACGTTCGGGCTGCCGGTGCCAGTGGCGAGCGCGATTGCATTTGCGATTTCTACGATTTTTAACTTCTGGGCGAGCACGACCTGGGTCTTCGATACGACGAGTCGCAAGTCCAAGAAGCGGTTACTAGCGGAATTTACGATTATGAATGGTATCTCTTTCTTGGCTTTTGATGAGGCTTTACTGAGTTTTTTGACTTATCGTCTCGCCTGGAATCCGATGCTAGCAAAAGTCCTTACTACAGCTATCGGCATGGTGTTTAACTTCGTGACTCGCAAAATCTTCCTAGAGGATCACAAAAAATCTCACAAAAAGTAGCAAAATTTGCCAATCAGTGGCAAAATCTGTCAAAAACCATTGACTCATATCGTAAAATGTGCTAAAATAGTCTAGTTGTAGCACAACGACTTGTTTTTGAGTGCTATAACGCAAAATTTACAAGAAGGGAGTGAACTAGATTGAGAAACAAAATTGGAGGGCAATTTTCTCAATCGAAACCAAAGAAGGGTCTAAGTCTGGACGAAGACTTTGATTTTGACTTTGACTTTGGTCAAGATGATGCTCGTGAAGAGACGAGCAAGCCAAAAACCTTGAAAGGTGTCTTTCTGAAAGCTTTTGGCAAAGCGCTTTACCGTACTGCGGGCGTGGTGGTCGCAGTTATTCTGGTACTGCTTGTCGCGAAAGAGATTTTTCCGGACGCGCAGGCTGCTGTAAAAACGACTCGTAACAGCAACAGTATTAATGCAGGACCCGAGGTCGCGGCAAAAGATTCGGTAGTGGCAACCGATCTTGTGCTGAGGGAAAGCGACCAGGGAATTATAACTGAGGAACTTGATGCAGAATTGGTAACTGATCACCGTATCACATACCTTGATATTACAGAAGAGGAAATGAATTTTTCCATTGATGTCAATCACATTTGGAATGTGGTGACGGTGTTCACTGAATACTACCCAGGGTCAGGAGAGTTTGACCAGCCCTACAAAGCTTTTACAGTGTCAGTGGGGACGGGCGACAATACCAAAATCGGTACTTACACGGTTGAAGCCCATGGCAAATCTGACTGGCGTTATGAATGGCAAAAGATGGA
>CAZUNS010000134.1:0-2181 GCA_964621655.1 uncultured Candidatus Saccharibacteria bacterium
ATTTAAGGGAAATTATGAAAAAAGCAGTTGTACTCATCGGCGGTAAGCAATATCTTGTCGAAGAGAAAGAGACCCTCCGGGTGGACCTCCTTCCGGCAGGCACAAAAGAGCTCGAAACTGGTGCTTTGCTTGTGATTGATGGCGACAAAGTTTCTGTAGGTACGCCAGAAGTTAAGGGTGTAAAAGTTTCGGCTAAAGTAGTAGAAGAAAAAATCGCGGGCGAGAAAATCCGTGTGATTCGCTACCATTCTAAGAAACGTGTTCACAAAGAAACTGGTCATCGCCAGAAGTATTCGTTGATCGAGATTGTTTCGATTAAATAAGTTCGGCGTTTTTTGCATAGAAAATCCCCCATGCTGGGGGATTTTTTAAGGCGTTGAGATAACTTTTATTTGAGTTGATCTGCGCTGCCAAATGTAACGTGCGGCCCATAAAGATCGTTGATCGGGGCGGAAAAAGTAAAATTTTGCATTCCGATTATAATTCCAGTATGACAATGTATGCCGTAGAAAGAACCTTTACCGCGCTTGTCTTTAGGCAGACGCTCTCGACATATGTCTTTTCGCAAAGTAGCCATTTAATCAACTCCTTTACAAAATGTAAAAGTTACTTTTTTGCTTTCGGACGATTGGTGTAAATGTTGTTGACTGGGAACTCGACGCCGACACTGAATTTGATTGGTTTTCTGGGTGCTGGAAAGAGAAGCTTAGGATCGCGAAACGTTGGAATGACTTTGATCGGAGTGTCTTTGGTTGTTGGGCAACGAGAATAGATATGCAAAACAGGGAACTCAACGCCGACGCTGAATTTGTTCGGGACTCTGGGTGCTGGATAAATAGGTTTTGGGCGAGTATGTCTGACTTCGTGGGTTCGAATTCCGGGAAGGTTGCGTTTTTCGGCTTTTTTCACGGCTACAATCTCTCCTTTCTGAATTTGTAGTTGGGTGGATGTTTACAGAAAGCGACAGGGCGATTACGGTGCTTCCGAGCGGGGGATAAGATTGCCGTTTTCGGTGACGCGAAAGTGTAGTTCGTTTCCGTGGCTGATAGGTTCGATGTTGTGGATGTATCCAATAAAACTATATTCGTCGTCGCCGCGGTGACGCTCATAATATTGTTGCTTCGCTCGTTGCCTAGCTTCTTCATAATAGCCATCCATCAGGTCATAACAACTTTTGCGTGCCATTTGTACCTCCTTTTTTGACAGTCTGTTTCGTTGTTTTATGTCTCGGATGTGTCTTCGTAAATGGTCTGACAAGGAATTGCACGATTACCTTCACGGACAAGGCTGGAAGGTGGTTCGTAGGGGTGATCGGTAGCGGCTGATCTAATCTGTGGTCGTCGGTTGATAGGCGAAACAGAATAAGCACGGTTGCCTTGGCGAACAACTCCGCCAGGGAAGGTAAGATCGCGGGGCTTCACACGGGGAGAAGAATCGAAATACGGTCTTGTGATTACGGGCGGGGTGCGTACGCCTGGACGGTAGTATATGCTATTGGGATCGTCTTCGGCCGTGAGTTGATTGCCAAATAGTAACATATCTGGACCTCCTTTATAAAGTACTAAACTTGTGAGATTTCTACCATTATTTTAGCACAAGATATGTTATACTAAAAACAATGAAGAAGTTTTTTGAGAAATTAAGTAAATCAAAAGTTTTTTGGATTAGTTTGATTATTATTGTGCAGACGGTTGTCTATATTTGTGCTGGTATGGGCAAAAACTATATGCATATGGACGAAGGCTACTCGTACGGATCGGCGAATTATAACAAATTGGAGATTTTGGACGAGGAAAATTTTAATAATCGTTGGCATCCATCGGAATATTATAAGGCATATCTAGTGTCGGATTGGTATGAGCGATGGGATTTTGAACCAGTTTATAATAATCAGCGTGATGATGTGCATCCGCCGCTCTTTCATCTTTTCTTGCGTTTGATGATGGAGTTGACGCCGGGTGAATTTAGTTTTTGGACAGGCATTAGCCTAAATATTATTATTTTCGCTATTAATACAATTTTTCTCTTCTTGGTGATCGAGAGATTGCTGGCGGGAGAGAAATCGCGCATTACGAAGACGGCTGTCTTAACATTGGCAACTAGTGTGACGGTTGCGGCGATAAGTACAGTGATTTATATTCGCATGTATGCTATGTTAGCGATGTGGGTGACGATTACGGC
>CAZUNS010000135.1:0-2164 GCA_964621655.1 uncultured Candidatus Saccharibacteria bacterium
CCGGCGTAGTCATTTTGGCCAAAAATCCCGAAACCCAAAAGATGCTCCGCAAACAATTCCAAGATCGCAAAACTCACAAAACTTATTACGCCGTCATCGAAGGCCATCCTAAGCTCAATGAAGCTCTCATCGACCTACCAATCGCCCGCAACCTCAAACGCCCGACCACTTTTCAAGTCGATCAAAACGGCAAAGCTTCGCAAACCCACTACAAAGTTATTACCCAAAACGATAAATATTCATTAGTTGAACTTAAACCTACCACTGGTCGCACTCATCAACTACGCGTTCATCTCAAATATCTTGGTACGCCCATAGTCGGAGACATAGTCTACGGCGATGGCAAAGGCAACCGCCTTTATCTCCATGCTAAAGAACTTGAGATTAGCATTCCAGGCAAGGAACACGCCGAACGTAAAGTATTTAAATCTGAGCTCCCCACGACGTTCACTGATTTCTTCAAGGACAAGTGATAAATGTTTTTCGATACCATAGACCAAGCGTTGCAAATCGCGCAAAGAACTAGCTGTACGATACTCGTCATGTCTCCAGAAACCGAATTAAAACTCAAAAATGCCCTCACACTGACTCCCAGCACCGAAACAAAAACTCCCACTATTACCACCGATCAGATCCGCGAGTTTGCATCATGGGCTAACAACAAAGAAGTCATCGAACGTTTTTTTATCATCAAACCAGCCGACACCATGAATGAATCGGCACAGAACGCTTTTCTTAAAAACTTCGAAGAGCCAAAACCGCATTGTCACTATATTCTAATCACCGAACAGCCCAGCGCTCTCCTACCTACAATTCTCTCGCGTGCCCAAGTTTTTTATCGGCGCCGCACTAACATCGTCGATTCTGCACCAGCAGCTTCCGAAAAAATCATAAACTACGCTAAACGTCTCATTTCTGCCAATGGCCAAGAACTAATCACAATCGCCGACGAGCTCAGTAAACAAAAGACCCGAACCCGCGAATACACCCTCGACGTAATAGCAACCGTCATCGAGCTATTATATAAATCTTACTTCAAGACAAAAAACCCGAAGTTTCTCGCCAGACTCCCTCAATTTATTACGCTATACAACAATCTTAAACAAAACGGCCATCTCAAACTACACCTTGTCGCTGACTTATGCTAGGATCTACTTCTCACCCTCACGAGCCACCTACAACTACCAAGTCGTAAAATACTGCGACCAATAAGTCTGATACTGCGCACTCGGCTCAAAAACAAAGCCAACCGCCATGTTCTTAAAATCCGGATTCAAAATATTAGCACGATGTTCGGGCGAAGCCATCCAAGACGCCACTACCGTTTCCGGAGAAACCGCCGCATTACCAGCATTCAAGTTTTCACCGCTCATACCGCCAGTACTTGGAATCGGACAAGCTGTCGACCATGCCGATCCGTCCGGACGAGTGTGAGAGTATACTGAGATTAACTCCTGCGCACGCACTGTTGCTGCGCCCTCACATTCCGTACTCCAACCTAGGGCTGCCAACCCATTCTGAGCCCGTTCTTGATTCACTAGTGCCAAAACATCCCGTTTCCACTGTTCAATCGGTGGCGCAATCACTGTAATCGTTAGCTTATCATATCTAGCACCATCATAAGTACCAGCCGTAATCACAGTAGTACCAGTGCCCACAATTGCCGGATATCTACAACCGCCAGGATCATAACCCAACCACGTCCTCGAAGTATTATAAAAGCCCGCGATTACCGACGTATCGCTAGATTGCCAATACATGTCGCCCAAATCAGTCATGCCACCACCAACACAAATATCAAAATCGGCCGTCTGATAAATCACAATCGAATCTTCATTCCATAGCTGACCGCTCGGCACTGGATCCTTACTAATGCCACCGCTACTATAATTGCTACCGCCAGTCGCTACATATCCCGCACTCCCCCCACTACCACCTGTAGCATTAGATGTCACCACCGGTGCATCCAATTTATCCATCACCGGATCGACTAGCCCCAATTCCTCCAGCGAACCGTTGACGGTGTCGCTATGCTCTGCTACCACTTTAAACTCAATCCCCCCGTTCAAGTTAATCGCGCTAAAAATCATTACCCCCACAATCAAGATCGCCACCGCGTTCAGCGACAACAAAATCATCATCTTTGTCTGATGCATCAACTTCG
>CAZUNS010000136.1:0-2152 GCA_964621655.1 uncultured Candidatus Saccharibacteria bacterium
GCTGAGTTCGTGATTCGCCCACTTTTCTACGGGTATGGCAATACCTTGGGCAATTCGCTCCGTCGGGTTCTGCTCTCCAGTATTAAGGGTGCGGCAATCACATCATTTAGCATTGAAGGCGTTTCGCATGAATACACCGCTATTGAAGGCGTCCGCGAAGATGTCGTTGATATCATGCTAAATCTCAAAAATATTCGTTTCAAAGCGCATACCGACAATCCTATCGAGATTGATTTCGAGATTAAGGGCAAGAATGCCGGTGCTGATGGTGCTGTTTTGGCAGGCGATATTAAGCTTCCTGCTGATGTCGAAATTGGCAACCCTGAGCAAATCATTTGCCATATCGATGATCCTAATTACACCTTAAAGATGCATCTCGTCGTCGAGACCGGTTGTGGCTATCTCACAATCGAGAAATCCGGCGAAGAACGTGCTCATAGCGATATGATTGCACTCGATGCCGTCTTTACGCCAGTGCTTCGCGTTCGCTACAAAGTAGAGAATACCCGTGTTGGTCAGGATATGAATTATCAGCAGCTAACGCTCACAATCGATACTGATGGCACAATCACCCCGCAAGACGCTTTCGAAGAAGCAGCGGCCATTCTCATCAATCAGTACACAGCACTAGCCGGTGGCACTCGCGTAGATACCGCCCCAGCTCCAGGTGTCGAGACCGAAGTCGATGATTCCGGCTTGGCTCTACCGATCGAAGACTTGGGACTTTCTGCCCGCACCACTAATGCGCTTACCAACAACGATATTAAGACCGTTCATGACCTAGTTTCGCTATCCGAAGTTGATCTCAAAGATCTCAAAGGTTTCGGCAGCAAGGCATTGGACGAAGTTAAAGCAAAGTTAACGGAGTTACTCTAATGCATCGTCATGGATACAAAGGTCGCAAATTTGGTCGCGAAACCGACCAGCGACGTGCGCTAGAACGTGGGCTAATCCGCGCACTCATAGAAAATACGTCGATTACAACGACGCTCGCGCGTGCCAAAGAAATCCGCCGCGAGACAGAAAAATTGATTACTATCGCGAAAAAAGGTGGTTTAGCCAATCGTCGTCTCTTGATTTCTCGGCTTGATGATATCAAGACTGCAGATCTCTTGATGGACAAGATTGCCCCCCAAATCACCCGCGATTCTGGCTACCTACGCATTGAACGTGTCGGTTTTCGCCGCGGCGACAATGCCGAAATGGCCACTATCTCTTTCGTTGATAATATCGATTTGAAGGAGAAGAAATAATGAAGACCGTCAGCAAAACTTATAGCCAAAAACCTGCGGAAATCAACCGCGAATGGTACATCGTTGATGCTAGCAGTATGCCACTCGGCAAACTCGCTGTCGTCATCGCCGATAAATTAATGGGCAAGAGCAAAGTTACCTACACCCCACACGTTGACAACGGTGACTATGTAGTAGTAATTAATGCTAAAAATATTCAAGTCACTGGCAACAAAATGGTCGATAAAAAGTATTATCGCCACAGTGGTTTCCCAGGTGGCTTGACCGAGCTAAAGCTCGAAGAAGTAATCGAGAAAGATCCCAAAGTTGTTTTGGAACACGCCGTCAAAGGCATGATGCCAAAGAACAAATTGGCCGCTGATCGCTTAGCTCGTTTGCGCGTATTTGATGGTGCCGAACACACCCATACCGCACAAAACCCAAAGGAGATTAAATAATGACCACCAAAGATACTTATATTTATGGTCTCGGCCGCCGCAAAGCTGCGACTGCTCGAGTACGTCTCTACAAGGGCAAGGGCGAAATCACCATCAATGATAAGCCAGCGCTAGAATATCTTTCTGGCAACAAGACTTATCTTGCCGAGATTACCGATCCACTTGCTCTCGCCGAAAAGCAGAACGCTTACAATGTTTCGATTCGCGTTTCTGGCGGTGGCTTAGCCGGCCAAGTCGATGCTATTAAGCTCGCCTTGTCCAAAGCTCTTACTACCGAAATGGCCGATTTGCGTCCAGTTCTTAAGAAAGCTGGTTTCTTGAAGCGCGATCCTCGCGAAAAAGAACGCAAAAAATACGGTTTGCGCTCCGCTCGCAAGAAAGAGCAGTTCTCAAAGCGTTAAGCTTTACACCAAAATATATCCGGGATCCACTCTCGGATATATTTTTATGTTATAATGATAG
>CAZUNS010000137.1:0-2108 GCA_964621655.1 uncultured Candidatus Saccharibacteria bacterium
TGCCCTCCTTGTAGATATATGTAGATTACCCAAGGATGCCGTATATATTGTTTTACTTGGAATACGAAAGACTATCAAAAAACTGTACATATTCTGGTGTCGAGAGAACATATATTATATTTACTACTTAAAATTCCTACATTCTTTATTTATTAGCCAGATATGCTCCACAAATACGTTTTTTCTCGGGACGTGTCGCTCAGGCCCGTCGTTACGGGCTTCGCGCACTCATTCTCGCTCGTAAGCTCCGAAAGCCTCTCGAAAAAAGTATTTCGTAGGAGCACATTAGCCTTAACTAATAAAAGTATAAAATCTTAAGTTGCTAATCTAAAGCTAATAACAGATTTCCGGTCGTTATTAACTTATATTATTATATTTTGATAGCCGCAATAAAAACGGCACCGCGAAGGGTGTTCGAAGTCCTTATTACAGGCAAGACGTTTTCATCTAGCTTGTCGCGGTACCGTTTTCATCGATGAAAGCGTCCGCAAATGTGTTTATACAAAAACACGCCTGATAATAAAAACTTCGAACACTCTCATTATATCAAGGTTATTCTTACCGCGCAACCCCAATTTTCACCCCAATTTCGGAAACTTTAGACCCAATTTCGACCGGTTTTGTTGCATACTTCGTGCTGCTAATCCCAGAGAACTCTCGCAAAATGTTGTAATTTTTACAACATTTTCTCTGGAACAATGCAATAGCACCATTTTGACCATAACCATCTTGACAGAATAGCATATCTGTGATACAATAGAGTTATAATACAAAAAGGAGGGGATTTTGTGCACCTTAAGACTAAAATTTTGTTGTTTCTCTGCACGATAATCTTTTGTCAAGCTCTGACCTTCACCGCTTTCGCAACTGACGATGCGGACGATGCATCGACCTGGGACAAATTCAAGGATGCTGGCGCCAGTCTCTGGGGCGACATCCAAGATGCTGCACCCGGCTGGGCCGACAAAGCCCAGGAAATTGCTGGCACCATCAGGGACAAAGCGCCCGAAGTAATCGATGCGGCCAAAGACAAAGCTCAAGATATCGCCGGTACCGTTAAAGATAAGGCTCCCGAAGTCATCGACCAAGCTAGAGATGGCCTTCAGAGCGCTGGTGAAGCTTTTTCGGAGTATCGCGATACTAGCGAGCAAGAGTTTTGGCAGTGGTTCGACAATCAAACGAACGGCAACGGCCCTGCGCCTACTCCTGCACCCGTGCAAGTTCCTGCCGACAGTACGCTCGATACATCTCAAGCTCCCGCCGACAGCACCCAGAGCTCGACCGACGTGTCTCAGACACCTGCGCCAATTCAGAACACCACCGCCGTCAGCCCGGCGCCGACGCCACCTAATCCGTATCAAGACAGCACAGTCTACTATTACGATCCTAATCCAACGGTTAACGTCGATTCGCCCACCAATCTCCAGCCCATCGAGCCAAGCGCAGCACCCGGCAACACTACGATTGTTCGTCCCACTTCTGACCAACGCGAACCCGCCGACCGCACGCCGCTGGCCGACTTCTTTGATCGTCACCCTATCTTGGACCGCGTCTTTACGGTGGTAATGATAATTTGGCTAATTCTTGCCGTCATTAGTATGGTGAGATATATCTGCATTATACGCGCTGACAGTCCGCGTCGTTCGCGTGATCCACGCCAAGACCGCCGTTCCCGCCGTTAATAGTTGAGCGTTAAAGCCGTTCGCCAAGATTAATTAGTCATGTAAAACCAGTAAATAAGTTATCAAGCAGCAAGAAACCGCAATGGAACCCCCGACTTAGTCGGGGGTTTGGCATACAACAAAGCCCCGTCAGTAAATGATGGGGCTTGTTTTCGAGCTTATTTTTACTCTGCTGCAGGAGCTGCTTCGGCTGAAGCTTCCTCGGCTGGAGCTGGCTCTTCTTTTGGCTGATTCTTGCGGAGCTTATCAGCGTGCTTCGCCTTGGCATGCTTCGGAGCTGGAGCTTTGTACCAGCTTGGGAGCTTGACGCCTTCCTTTTGCAAGATCATAGCTACCCGGCTAGATGGCTGGGCGCCATTTTTTAGGTAAAATTCCACCTTTTCTTTATCCAAGACTACTTTCTTGGTTTCTGGGTTGTAATTGCCG
>CAZUNS010000138.1:0-2103 GCA_964621655.1 uncultured Candidatus Saccharibacteria bacterium
TGGCTCTAATTCTGCACAAAAATTGCCGAAAATCCAGAAAATATGATAAAATATAAAGAAGTAAGCTTCCAAAAAGCCAAAATATAACCTAAACTGCAGAAAGGGGCCAGATATGACTTCGGAAAAGACCGAAAATATTTCTAATGATACCGAAAAAGTGATCCGTATTGCTGGCTCGATTACGGTAGATGAGCTGGCGGGGGCGTTGGGCTTGTCGGTGACGGCTCTGATTGGCGAGTTGTTTAAAAACGGTATTGTGGCTACGATTAATCAGCGCCTAGATTACGAAACTGCCGAGATTATGATCGGTGAGTTGGGGATTGAGAATGTGCGGCTTGAGCGCAAAAATACCACGACTAAGATTAGTGATGGTTTTCGGAAGGAGTTGAGCGAGCATGCAGTGCCGCGTCCGCCAGTGGTGGCGGTAATGGGGCACGTTGACCATGGTAAGACTAGCCTATTAGACAATCTCTTTCACAAAAAGACCGCCGAAGGTGAAGCGGGCGGTATTACACAGCATATCTCGGCTTATCAGCTGGAACATGATGGGCGTAAAATTACTTTTCTTGATACGCCGGGACATGAAGCTTTTGCAGCGATTCGTCAGCACGGCGCAATGTTGACGGATATTGTAGTGATTGTGGTGGCGGCAGATGATGGCGTGAAGCCGCAGACGGTGGAAGCGATTAAATTTGCGCAGAGTGCTAATGCGAAGATCGTCGTAGCTATTAATAAGATTGACCGCGAAGGAGCGGATATTCCGCGGACAATGGCGGATCTTTCGGCACACGGATTGCAGCCCGAAGAGTGGGGTGGTGATATCATGATGATTCCGGTCTCGGCCAAGACCGGCGAAGGGTTGGAACGGTTAATTGAGAGTATTCTTTTGATTGCGGATGTAGAAGATTTGAAGGCGGACGTAGACGTGCCGGCCGAAGGCTTGGTGATTGAATCGCACATGGAAACTGGTAAAGGCTCGGTGGTAAATCTCTTGGTGACGGGCGGGGAATTGAAAGTCGGCGAGTTTATTACGGCGGGCAACACTTATGGTAAGGTGCGTACCATGCTAGACTTTCGCGGTAAGCCAAAGGGTAAGGCTACGCCATCTACTCCGGTGACGGTGACTGGTTTTAAGGAATTGCCGAACTTCGGTGATCGCTTCTTTGAGCAAAAAGACGAGAAGACGGCGCGCAAGATGGCAGTTTTGCACGCCCAAGAAGCCGCTAGCGAAGCTATGTCGGCCAATGTCACATCGACGGATTTGTTGCGTATGATGCAGTCGGTAGATAATTCCAAAGTCTTTAATGTGATTGTGAAAGGCGATGTGCTTGGCTCGGTGACTAGTGTAGTAGATAGCTTGAAGCTAATTGATACGAAGGGCGAAGTTACACTGAATGTCGTAGCGACGGGCGTAGGCGATGTGACTGAGAATGATGTTTATATGGCGGCGGGTGATGGCAATACGGTGATCTACGGATTCAATGTGAATGTGCCGACTAATATTTCCAAGCTGGCAGCGCGCGATAATGTGACAATTCGGAATTACAAAGTGATTTATGAGCTGCTCGATGATGCTAAGAAGAGTATGGAAGATTTGCTGGGCGAAGAAGTGATTAAGACGGATTTGGGCGAAATGAAGGTAATGGGAGTTTTCCGGATTACCAAGACTGAGTTGATTGCGGGTGGCAAAATCGCCCATGGCAAAGTTTTCCCAGGAGCGATGGCGCGAGTGAAACACGGCGCGGAGATTTTGGGCGAAGCGACGGTCGAAAGCGTTCAGAAAGAGCGTATTGAAGCCAAAGAGTTAATCGAAGGTGAAGTTGGTGGCTTGGCTTTGCAAACTGAGAAGAAAATTAATGCTGCGGTAGGCGATCGAATTGAATTCTTCACGCGTGAGCGTCGTCGTCGAACCTTGGACTAGGACTTGTATTATCGCTTTTGCAAATAATTACTGGGTTTACTAGATAACTACTTGGGGAATAATTAAACTAGTACTTGGTGAAAAATCATTGACAGAAAACTTCGGTGTGCTATAATAAAACTATAAATATGCGAGCTTAGCTCAGTTGTTTAGAGCGCTTCCTTGCCAAGGAAGAGGTCGAG
>CAZUNS010000139.1:0-2078 GCA_964621655.1 uncultured Candidatus Saccharibacteria bacterium
TTGCGGGCATTTTGCTAGTATTTTTTACTACAAAACCAACATTTTCTAAGGTTTGCGTAATAGTTGCGACGGAATAGTCTGCACCCAAGAGCTGGTTGATTGAAGATGTTGTAATTTTTACAACACTTTCTGATTTTTCTCCGATCCATTCGTCCTTGACGGCGATTGGAGTGACATTTAGCAAGCGCACTGCTTCGGCCAAGACCGGCAAGGTCATTGCGGCTGGCTGCCCCTTAGTAAAGCGAGTGATTGCTTCCGAGAAAATTCCGTGCGCCATTTGCGTCTTGCGCAGGTGATAGAGCGAGAAGGTCGCACTTTCTAACACTACGCGCTTGGTACTGGCGTCAATCTCGGTGTTTTTGCCACCCATTGCACCGGCCATTGCTACGGGTACATTATTGCTAGTGATTAAAATATCTTCGGGGATACACTCGATAGTTTTGCCGTCGAGAAGTTGGATGGTTTCGCCGGCTTTGGCACTGCGTACGATGATTTTTGCCTTCGCATCGCCGCCTACTTGCACCAATTTGTCATAATCAAACGCGTGGAGCGGCTGGCCAGTCTTTAGCATTAAGATGTTGGTTAAGTCGACCATCGGCTCGATGGCGCGCATGCCGGCTTTGGCCAAGAAAACATCATCCGTGGTGAGATATTTACTTTTCTCGTGCTTAGGAAGATCAAATACCGCACAGCTATAACGCGGACAAAGGTCTTTGTCGGTGATTTTTATGTCAATCGGACAATCAGAGACTTCCGCAAGCTCTGGCCAAGTCGGTTCATTAAAATGAACGCCTAGAATCCCAGCCACTTCTCGTGCAAAACCGATGAGACCAAAACAATCTGGACGATGAGTCAGGGATTTGTTTTCTACGTCAAGAATTAGATCGTTAAGCTCAAAAACTTCGGCAAAATCTGCGCCTGGTTGCGCCATCTTGGGGTCGACTTCGACGATACCAGCATGGTCGGAACCAAGATCTAGCTCGTCAAGCGCGGCCAGCATACCGTTCGACTCGTAGCCTTGTAATTTGCGAGTACCGAGTTTGAAGTTTTCATTACCATATGTTTCGGGGACAATCGTGCCTGGTGCTAGCCAAACCGCCAACATGCCAGCGCGAACATTAGGCGCGCCGCATACTACTTGGATTAAGCTGTCTTTTGCCAAATCCGCTCGCTGCCCGCCAGCGTCAACTTGGCACAATGTCAAATGTGTGTCGGGTATTTTTTCGGCCGTGACGACTTTTACTACATAAATTCCCTTATATTTTGGTGCATAATCAATTACTTCTTCGATTTCGACTAAGCGCGAACCGATTAGCTCGATCAGCTCTTGATCTGTCACCTGCTCTGGAATAGTAACGTATTTTTTGATTTCATTTAACGAAATTCGCATTTATTTGTTCTCCTCTGACTGCCACGTTAGGACGGCACTTATTTTCCCTGTATTCACATTCATCAAAATTTCTCCAGGAAATCAAGTTTGCCTGATTCAAAATAGCGCACATCGGTAAGGTTATATTTCAACATTACTAGACGATCAATACCGCCGCCCCAGGCGAAACCGTGATAAATTTCTGGATCGATGCCGGCCATTTTTAGAACATTCGGATGGATCATGCCACAACCTAGCATCTCTAGCCAATCACCGCCCTTGCCACCAAGTGCAGCTGGCTTTTCGATCAATAATTCTGCTGATGGCTCGGTAAACGGGAAATATCCTGGCTGAGTTTTAATCTTGAGTTTCTGGCCGTAATATAATTCAAAGAAACGCTTTAATACGCCGAACATTTGGCCCATCGTGGCGGTCTTTGAGACAAACACACCTTCGCACTGGTAGAAAGTATGCTCGTGGGTAGTATCGACGTCTTCGTTGCGAAAAACCCGACCTGGTACTACTACGGCGATCTGACCTTTAGTTGCTAGGTCTTTTTGGTATTTTTTTAGGGCACGATGCTGCATAGTAGAAGTATGGGCTGGCGGAATAAAACCTTCGGATGTACGAAAAGTATCGTAACCATCGCGAGCTGGATGACCTTTAGAAAAGTTTAGGCTATCAAACATATGAAATTCATCATCTAGCT
>CAZUNS010000140.1:0-2077 GCA_964621655.1 uncultured Candidatus Saccharibacteria bacterium
GCCAGATTTTGTTCATTTCGGCTAGGCAATTTTCACAATTCTGCCTTCTACCGACCGAATTCCCCGATACACATTCTCTTCTAATGTAATCCAAGCATCCACCGTATCGCCTGGCCGTATCTTCAGATACGACTCTGGCGAGTTAAACTGCATTAGTTTCAAACCATGCTCGTTTTTATCCCAAATCGTCAGGCGCAGATGCTGGCCGTCTGTGCCCAATCTTGATGCATCGACCACACGAGCGGCTGGCAGATAAAAAATCGGCACCGGATTCCCTTCCCCGAAAGGCTCTAAGAGTCGCAATTCATCCATCAATTCTAGCGAGAGCTCGGCAAAATCATCCACCGCCAAATCTTCGTGTATTTCTAGGAAACGTTCCTGATTAGTTAAATTTAAGCTGCGATAAAAAGTATTGATCGCGTGTCGAAAATCCGTAAAACGCTCTGTCACCAACTTCACCCCGCAAGCTTCGGCATGGCCACCACCCCCGATGATGTATTCCCTGCAAGCGTCCAAAGCCGCCGCTAGGTTAAACTCGCCAAAACTCCGGCCCGAACCCTTCAATTCCCCATCAATCTCCGTCAAGACAAAGGCCGGCTTCTGGTACTGCTCAGTCAAGCGCCCAGCGATAATCCCCAAGACACCCTCGTGCCAAGTCCCCCGCTCAATAATAACCGGGTCATCACCAATTCCTCGCGCTGTAATCTCTTGAACAGCGGCAGTTTGCTGCTGTTTGCGCAGAGAATTCAAAGTTTCTAGCTCATCCGCCAAGCGAGCGGCCTGCGTGCGCTTATCCGCCCGCAATAGCTGCAAAGCCAGATCGGCACTCTTCATGCGACCAGCCGCATTAAGACGCGGACCGATCTGGAACCCAATCGCATCACTGCTCAGCTTACGCACCCCCGATCTCGACATTAACTCCCTTAAGCCCAGTCGCCGGGTTTTCTCTAATACCAACATCCCGTAATGGCACAAGCGACGATTTTCCCCTGTCAGTTTCATACTATCACAAACCGTACCAATCGCCACCAAATCTAGCAGCCACTTCTCTTGCCCATCAGGAATCAGCCCATCCGTCACCATCGCCTGCGCCAGCTTAAAAGCCACCCCCGCCCCAGCCAACTCACGCAAAGCTGGCTCTATCTGTTGATCCTTGCGCTTAGGGTTAATCACGGCAATCGCATCGGGCAAAGTCTGGCCACATTCGTGATGGTCGGTAATAATCGTATCAATCCCCTGAGCCGCCAGCTCAGAGACAATTTCGTGATTACGACTACCACAGTCCACAGTCAAAACCAGACTGATTTTATCAGATACGGCGCGCTGAACAATTTTTTTACTCATGCCATAGCCATCCGCAAAACGATTCGGTAGCATAATCTCAATCTCTGTTAAGCCCGCCAAACGCAAAGCATCGTACATCACGGTACTCGCCGTCACACCATCCACATCATAATCACCATAGATCAAACACTTTTCGTTTTTCACCTTGGCTCGGCGAATCCGTTGTAGCGCCGCGTCAATATCTGGCAGACCGCTCGGCGCCAAACATTGCTCATACTTAGGCCGCAAAAAATCCGGCTCAAACCCCCGTGCCGCCACTAGTTGTTCAAAAATTTTACTCACCCGATGGTACGGTCAATTTTGTTGGTTTTGGAAAGTTGTTGCGACTTGATGACCATTCCCTGTAGCTCTTTTAAGAGAGGAAATTGTTTGTTCATCTGATAGATGCGAGTATTACCCTTTTGCGTCATGATTAGGAAACCGCCCCGCTCTAAACGCTGCAACTCGCGCTGAATGTTACCAGGATCTTCTTTGATCAGTTTTGACAGCGCCCGGACGTGAGTCTTGAAATCTGGATACTTGGCAAACACCACCACGATTTTGCGGCGAACTCGTGACGTAATAAAAATATCTAGCATGTTTCCTTCCCTATTATCTACATCAATTATACGCCAAGTCCGCCCAACTGACAAGTAAAAATTACAACGTTTTTTGATATTTTCCCTATTGCATCAAAACTTACTGTAGAACTTCAGCTGACTGAAGAAGATACAATAAAAATTGCTCTCTGTCA
>CAZUNS010000141.1:0-2052 GCA_964621655.1 uncultured Candidatus Saccharibacteria bacterium
TCGGGAGCTTGGTCATAATCGGTCGCCCCAGTCAGCTTGTGCCAAAGCTTGGTCAGGCCCGGGATCTTCTTTAAGAATCCTAATCGTTTCGACAAGGTTCGCGCGACATCGCGCTTACCCGAAGCTTCGTACACCCCCGCTGCATCCAGTAAAATCAGATGTTTCAGCTTATCTGGCTGTTCGCTACAGAGATTCAAAAGAATACGACCGCCGTTACTATGCCCCAGCGCTACAGCGTCTTTTGGCAGGCGCCGATCAGCCCATTTGACGTATTCCTCAATCGTCCAAACCTTTTTCGATGGTGCCGTCAGCCCGGGCACATGCAACATTTCTACCTTAATGCCTTGCTTCTCCAACAGACTAATCGTCCGATTCCACGGCGTCGTGGTATAAGTCCATCCATGAATAATATATAATACTGGCTTTTTCATTCTAGCCCCCATCTCTGGCGACGTTTTACGGCGGCCGCTTCACGTCGCGGCAGTTTAGCTGCGTCTTCTGGATTGGCCAGAAGTTTCTCAATAATCCATTCCAAATATTGACTTCCCTTAAAAATCAGGGTCTCGTCGCCAGTTACGTGCATCTCAATAAACTTCAGGGCCTTTTTTGGGTCCAAGGTAGTGCGCGTCACAATCCCCAGTTCCTTCAGTCGTGGCGCAGTGTATTGCTTAGTACGCCGCCCGACCAAAATCACCATCTCGGGATTAGCATCCGCAATCAAATTAGCCAGCTTATGATGTTCTTCGCCTTCGATTGACCCTTGGTCTACGATGTCACCAATCACCAACCACTTATGCCCCGCATGCAAAACCCGCACCATCTCCAAAATTGACTGCGTACTAATAAGATGCGCATTGTAGCTACTATCAATAATATTAATACCCTTAATCCCCTTAAAATACGAGCTGCGCCCCGGCGCTACGGTCATATCGTGAAAATCCGTCTTGAGCAGGAGTTGCAAATATTTCACCAAATCTTCCAGCATAACGAGCTGAATTGCCAAATCCTTCGGTTGGGGCTGCGAAAAATGGAACGATGCCATCTCAAAGACAAAATCCGTCCGCGATGGATAAACACTATAGCGCTTCAAAGCTTTCTTGCTGAA
Organism: uncultured Candidatus Saccharibacteria bacterium; assembly: GCA_964621655.1. Taxonomy (GTDB): domain Bacteria; phylum Patescibacteriota; class Saccharimonadia; order Saccharimonadales; family Saccharimonadaceae; genus Nanosyncoccus. The sequence goes on from CAZUNS010000141.1 coordinate 1,106, forward strand.
CGCTCTCACTTCGGCCTTAATCCCCTGTACCGCATCTACCATCTCTGGATTGTCGGCGTCGATGTAGACTATCTTAGTCGTGTTCGCCGGCAAAGTACCAAATTCGTGTGCAATCGCTTTGTCTAAGCTCTCGTAGCGTCCTTCGGCGACTTCTTTCTCGAACTGTACCGCGTGCGACAGTCCAAACGATACCCAGAGCGTCACTTCTGGCTTCAACCATTGCGCCAAAAACTCCGTCTCGTGCGGCCGTTCGCCATCAATTTCTACGACATAAAATTTCTCGGTATGATGATAGTACAACGCACGTACTGGCGCCTGAAAGATTAGCTTAACCCAGCGCCATTTTGATCCCCGCACCCCCTGCATACCCAAAAGGTCGAAGGCAATCCCAAAAGCCGAATTAAAATCGTGCGAATAATGCGCCTGGTCTCCCAGCTCAAACTCGATCATGTTTAGCATAGTGGTCTTACCAGCCGATCCCGTAACCGCAATTACCCGTGGATGCCAACGCCGAAAAGCAAAGTTTGCGAAAAACCGAAAATAGCGTGCCGCCACAAAATAAAATCGCTTCTTTAACTTCATCACGACTGTCATATATCTATTATAGCATACTCATCTCTGCGCAGCTTAGTTTAGTGAAAATGTGGAGATTTTTCCAGATTTTACCGAAGTTTTCCACAGTCTCACCCCTGTGAATATCTTGAAACCGCTTCTGTATATTGACTTTTTGGACGATGTGTGCTATAATAGAAGTTAGGGGGTGAACTTTACAGTTAGGGATTCAAAAAATTGATAAAATTCTGTTGATACTGCGCATAATCAAACCTGTCCAAAAGCGTACATTTTTCGCTAAATTTTCCGAAATTACTGAAAAGGAGAGAGTCAATGAAGACCATAAACAACCTTCGTCGTATCCTGCTTATCTGTAGGTGGATCACCAGTAACGT
>CAZUNS010000142.1:0-2045 GCA_964621655.1 uncultured Candidatus Saccharibacteria bacterium
CTAGAGTGAAGCAAAGCCGACGGAGAAAATTCATGATATAATTATAACATGAAATTTTTGCGTAGGCTTTGCTTCGCCCTTGTCTATATCTTGCCGGCGATTCTATTTTTTTCTTATTATCCGATTATCTTGCTAGGGAATGATGCCACCATGAATTTCGAGTTCTCCCTGCCACTGATTTGGCTGATTCTGTTTGATTTGGTGGCATTTTCGGCTCTAGTTGCTTTGGGGCTTAATGCTAAATCTGCGGGTTTTTGGCGCACAAATTTCGGCAGTTTAACCGATCGCAAGTTCTTTCTTTTCGCGCTTTTTCCACTTTATGCCACACTGTCAATTTTTTGGTCAGTCAACCCTCTTCGCGCAGTTCTAACCGCAGGTATCATTTGGTTGTTATTCTTTGCTGCTTTTGCTTTGACATATGTTTTACCACTACTGCAGCCGAATAAGCGCTTCTCGCATCATCTTATCGTAACTTTCTTCGTCTCAACGGCGGTAATCTGCCTATTCTGCTGGATACAATGCCTACTTGACGTTCTTGGTGTTTCGCGGGACGCAACTTTGCTTTGTCTCGGTTGTACATCGTGGACTTTTGGTTTTCCGCATCCTTCGGGCTTTGCAATTGAGCCGCAATATATGGGCAATCTTTTGCTTGCACCAACTTTACTTGCGCTTTATTTAATAGTCTTTAAATCGCAATCACAGCGTCAGCGGTGGAGTCTGCTTGTTTTTGCTTGTTTTTTCTCGGCAACGCTCTTTCTTACAATGTCACGCGGAGCAATTTATGCCTACATTATTGCTTTGCTAATTTTGTTTGTTTTTGCAATAGCTCGTCATCTTGGAAAATCGCAATTCTGCTTGATCGGCGTTCCGATTATAACTTTTTTGTTTACTTTGCTCATGCAAGGAGCCCTTACGACTATTGGTCCTACGACAGACGATTTTTATTCTGGTACAACTAAGGTGATTCATCAACTTTCGCTTGGTATTATCGATTTAAGACCACAGACAATATCTACTCTAGATGAGCTGACTCAGCCAAGCGACCCTATGCCTGTGGAAAACCCTGTGGAAAACTTGCAAAATTCTGATATCTCAGCATCCAAGTTTGATGGTTATATTCCGGCATCGACTAATGTTCGTCTCGGGTTAAACGAAGTTGCCTTGCAAACTTGGCCAGAACACCCAATCTTTGGTGTAGGCTTGGGTGGTGCTGGTGTCGCTATTACGCGTTCTCATTCAGAAAACGAGCTTGCCGTTCCTAACGCTATCATCCAAAACGAACCTATTAGCCTGCTATTAGAGCTTGGTGTGGTCGGCGTCGCATTGATTCTTTTGGCGTTCTGGTTGGCTTTTGGTCCGCAGAGCGATTTTTGGCAAAACCAAGATTTGCCCCTGTTTCTAGCACTAATCATTGCTTATCTTGTGACTTTGCAGTTTTTCTCTGGTCCGGCTAATGCTCTGCAAATTTATCTGGTTCCACCCCTGTTGTATTTTGTCCTCGCGCAGGTGAGCCATCGCCGTAGCACCCAAAATGGTTGACTTTTTCGCTCTAGTGTGATATAATGGAAGTAGAGATTCTTTCTAATTAGATATGAATCTCTGCAATAGGTAGTTTTGTTATATCAGGGGAGGTGATAACATGACAAAACTTAGATTGTTTTATGCCGCTCTGTGCGGTATAGTACTGAGTCTTGCGCCAATTTCTTTTGTAGAGACTCCAGCCTGCCAAGCAGTGACTTATAAGGAAGTGAAATCTACAGTCGCTGATATTTCTGGCGGGGCTAAACGCTTTTGGGATGACTCTGCACCCGACCGTGAAAAACTTACTAAAAAGGCAGCCAAAAAGTGGAATAATCTGCAAAAGAAAATTGCCAAGAAACGCAAAAAGGCAAAGAAGGGCGGAAAGAAAGCCTTGAAAAAGTTTAAAAAGTGGCGCAAAAAACAAGAAAAGGAGTTCTGGAATTGGTATAATAACCAGATGAACCAGTAGGAGTTCCTTTTTGGCCTTGCGGGTATGGCTCGCAGGGCTATTTTTTACAAAAAAT
>CAZUNS010000143.1:0-2039 GCA_964621655.1 uncultured Candidatus Saccharibacteria bacterium
GGATTTCTCCATTCGATTTTAAGTCGAACGCGTATACCAATTCCGCCATCCGGGCTTACCCCGTAATTATAACACAAAACTCCCATATTGCGGAAATTTTCCGCCAGACTGTTGTCAACAATTTTTCCGCCAGACTCAACTCTTGCTACTATTATTTCAAATCTAAATCACCCATTTTCTGCCATAACTCAAAATTTATGGTATAATATATCCATGCGAAACTAAAATATCCCCCTAATGTCAATCTTTAAATCATTCTAGGATATTTTATGTTGCGAATTTCTAATTTAAGTTTTTCTTATCATACCAAAGAAATCTTTAGCCACGTTAGTTTAAGCATTTCTGCACCGCAAAAAATTGCCGTCATTGGCGATAACGGTAGCGGCAAGACCACTCTACTAAAACTAATCGCCGGAATTCTTAGGCCAGATGATGGGGCTATTCATACAAGTAGCAAAATCGGTTATTTACCCCAAATTCACGATCAAAATTCAAACAAGTCCGGTGGCGAGAAAACTAAACTCGCCTTAGAGAAACTCTTAGCCAAACATTACGACATATTACTACTGGACGAGCCTACCAACAATCTCGATAGCACCACACGCGCATGGCTACTAAAACAGCTCCAGACTTTTAACGGTTTAGTTCTCATCATAAGTCACGACCGTTATTTCATTGACCAAATCGCCGAACAAATTCTAGAAATCTCAAGCACAGAATTAAAACTCACACCCGGCAATTATCATGATTATACCGCCCGCAAAGAGCAGCATCGCGCAGAACAACAACAGCAATACGACAAAGCCCAACGCGCCAAACGTAAACTCCAAAGACATCTTGACCGCGCACAAAACCTTAACCAACAAGCCGATAATTGGCATTTTGATAAAATACGCGACAACAACAAATCAACTTTTCGGTATTGGCGCAACAACATACAAGTAAGCATGGGCAAAATCATTCGTGCATCCAAGACACAGCTAGACCAACTCGAACAAGTCGAAAAACCTTTTGAACGCAAAACTTACCAGGCCAAAATCTCAGCCGATTTCTTACGACGGCGACGTTTACTGAAGATTAACGAGCTTTGCAAACATTACAGCGAGCAAACTCTATTCAAAGACCTAAGTTGCGATATATATACCAGCGAGCGTTATCGTATTCTAGGCAAAAACGGCGCTGGCAAAACTACTTTATTCAAAATCATCTTGAACGAACTGGCACCCGACAGCGGCAATGTCAAACTCGCGCCAAACCTTAAACTAGGCTATATCTCGCAAGAAATTTCCGGATTAAATCTAGCACAAAGTTTCTTAAACCAAACCGATGCCGATTTGACCGAAATCTTTCGCGCCGCTACTACAATGGATTTAAACGCAAACGACTTAAAAACTCCCGCTGGCGAACTATCACGCGGACAAATCACCAAACTAGCTTTTTTGCAGATTATTCTCAACCCAGCAGACTTATTAATCCTAGATGAGCCTACTAATCATCTAGACATTCGAGCCCGCGAAAATATCGAAAATGCACTGATCAACTACCCTGGCGCAATTCTACTTGCCACGCATGACGAAGAATTTGCCAAGAAATTACAAATAAAAAATACTCTCACTCTCCCAAAATAGTTTACTTCCGCCAATCATCCCCATACGCTCGAGACAATAAATCAAAAGATTCCTTTATATTATCCAGCGCTGTGACCAAATTACACCTACTATGCAACACAGCCTGCTTCGCAGCACTAAATACGCCATCATGCATAGTCGCAGTAACCAAATTCGGCAAGATCTTCACTCCATCCGTAATCACGGTCTTAAAATCATTTAAACTCCGCTTCAGTAGAAAACTAGTTATCTGGTCCTGTAACAAAGCTTTCGCGTCAATTTCATTATTAGTAAAATTACTAATACCGTTCAGACAAATAAAAGCCTTCGCCATATTAAACAAAAAATCCGGCGGTACCATCTCGTATTTTGCACAAACGCCAATCATATCCGTAAAATAACAAGTTAATTCTTTACCTTTAGCTTCTTGAC
>CAZUNS010000144.1:0-2029 GCA_964621655.1 uncultured Candidatus Saccharibacteria bacterium
GGTCACTGGTTCGATCCCAGTCGGTACTACCAAAATAAGAGAGCCTTTCAGGGCTTATTTTTTCGTGCTATATAGGGAAGCGGTGGGAGCTATTTTTCTTGCAGCTAAAGCATTTTGCAAGACGCGGCTAGCTGAAAGTGATATTTATCTATAATTCTATGCTATAATATATAATATATGACGGAGAAAAAAGGTTTTACTTTGATAGAAGTGATGATCGTGGGAGCTTTTGCGGCGCTACTAGTAGTGCTGTTTTTTATCCAAAAAGCCAATGTCGACGCCATGAACCGTGATGATGACCGCAAGACCGCCATCAACGCCATGTATTATGCACTCGAAGAATACTATTATCCCAAAAATGGCTATTACCCATCCGAGATTGACGAAGAAGTCTTGCCCGTAATTGATCCGCAGCTTTTTACTGATCCGCAGGGAATTAACATCGGCACTGACGGCAGCAGTTATAGTTATGAGCCAGCAAATTGCAACGCCGAGAATGAATGCAAAGAGTTTATTCTGCGTGCTCAGCTTGAGAAAGAAAGTACTTATATCAAAAAAGGCAAGAAGTAACCTAGCGCTATTTCTATAAGGCTGCGTCAGCAGAACTAGCCCTGTTGGCAAACCGTCGTTAAGCGTAAGCGTCTTGCCAAGAGATGTCAAAAAGCGTATACTGAAAATATGAATAAACTTCGTGTAGTGATAGCTCTGGGCGGCAATGCTTTGCAACGCAATGGCGAAGTTACGGCTGCGGCGCAAAAATCCGTGGCTGAGCAAGTGGGGAAGAAAATTGCCAAATTGACCGACAAATACGATATCATCGTAGCGCACGGTAATGGCCCACAGGTAGGGAATATTTTAATTCACGAAGAAATGGCAGCCACCGAAGCTGCTCCAGCGATGCCGTTAGAGACGGCAGTGGCCATGAGTCAGGGGCAGATTGGTTATTGGTTATCGCAAGCGATTGAGAATGCTTTTGCGAGTGAGAAACGGCGCAAGCAAGTGGTAAGTGTGGTGACGCAAGTCGTAGTAGAGCGTACCGACCCAGCTTTTCGGCATCCAAGCAAGCCGATTGGGCAATTCTACAATGCTAAAGAAGCTCTAAAACTAGCCAAGAGCGAAGGCTGGGTAATGAAGGAAGATGCTGGGCGCGGCTACCGGCGGGTAGTGCCGTCGCCGATACCGGTGGATATTGTAGAAAAGCGAGAAATTATGACTTTGGTAAATTCTGGTGCAGTAGTAGTTGCGGTGGGTGGTGGCGGCATTCCGGTAGTACGCACGAAAGTCTTGCATAGACTAAAAGGTGTGGACGCGGTAATCGACAAAGATCTCGCGGCCGAGAAATTGGCCGAGCTGGTGAAGGCGGATATTTTCGTCTCAGTCACGGCGGTGCCGAACGCTTACATTAATTTCGGCAAGCCAGAACAACTAGCACTCGGCATGCTCTCGGTAAAAGAAGTCAATAATTATATTACGGCTGGGCATTTCGGAGCGGGCTCAATGTTGCCAAAAGTCCAGGCCATTACAAAGTTTGCACGCAAGCGGGGCAAAGTCGGAATTATCACATCGCCAGAACATCTAGAGCTGGCCCTGCAACGCCGCGCAGGCACGATTGTACAGTAAGTCAGTAGTTTTGTCTGTGATTTTGCTTATGATTTGTGATTTTTGAATTGTCAAGTCTCCAAATCTTTGATACAATGAGAATGCAATGACAATTTAATCGGAAAACACAAGTTAGTTTTTGTGTATAATATAACATTCGATGTTTGAAAACGGCATCGCTAGGGCGACCGTCTAGTCATCGAGTGTTAAAACTTGTGTTGTTAGATTGTCATTGCACCCCTGCGGTGCCGTTTTTATTGCGGCTATCAAAATAAATTGGATAAGTTAATACCGACCGGAAATTTGTTATTAACTTATAACTACAATTAGTAATTTAAGATTCTACATTAAGAGATGCAGAAATCTTAAGTAGTAATATAATATATATTCTCTCGACACCAGAATATGTATAGTTTTTGATAGTCTTTAG
>CAZUNS010000145.1:0-1977 GCA_964621655.1 uncultured Candidatus Saccharibacteria bacterium
TAGCTAGCAGAATTACCGGTGAAAACTACTATTTTCTAACTAATCTTCATATGAAATATATAAATTGAGAAACGCAAGTGGCTTTAGTTCTATTTCGGAACTTATAACTCAATATCAACCGAGCGATAGTCTTGATAGAATCGTGCCGATGTTGCAGTAAATTTTAATACGCAATAATCTGGATCGGTATTGCTTTCATAGAAAATTATATCCATATCTCGCCAGATTTCGTCTTTAACAGACTGGTCATATACTACTTCTACGGTTCCATCAAAAGCGATACCTTGATATAATGAACGATCATAAAAATATAATCCAGCTTTTGGGTTTTGCAACAGTGCCTGCACTTTTTGAGACTTGGTATTGGTCGTCAGATAAAACTCTTTAATTCCTTGATGCTTGCGAGGATTTAACATAGTACGCGTGGTCGGGAAACCTTTTTCGTTGATAAAACTTAAAAAGCAGACTTCCTGACGTTCAATCAAGCTAATAATATTATTCTGTAGTTCTTCCATATTTAATATTGTACCATGGATGTCGCCTTCGATTGCATAATGATCTGCTTATTTTTATTAAAACTTAGTTTTCCGTGCTATACTTAGTTTAGTATAATTATTAAAATAATAAAAAGAGGAGTTTTATGATCCAAAAACGAGGCATTGGCCTTTCCATTTTATTAACTATCGTTACCTGTGGTATTTACGGCATCTTTTGGTTTATTTCTTTGACCGACGATATCAAACGCGTAAGTGGCGACGAATCCTTACCATCTGGCGGTATGGCATTCTTGCTCACGATTGTCACTTGTGGTATTTATGGTTTCTATTGGGCATACAAAATGGGTAAAGCCCTACAAGAAATCCAGACTCGCGCCAACATTGCTGCTGTATCTGATAATTCAGTGCTCTACTTAATCCTACAAATCTTTGGGCTTGGCATTGTCAATTACGCTCTTATGCAAAATTCACTCAACGTCGTAGCCGACAATACCGATAGCTGCAATAACGCCGCTAAACACTCCGCCGATGACGACAAAAATAACTAATGACACATCAATTACAAAGTAATCGACAATTATTTAGGAAGGCTGCAAGATGGGGGTGCGGCCTTCTTGCTATCATTGCTCTTTATTATATCGTTAATTTGGCTACTGGCTTCGCGCTGGCGTGCCCGACATATCTGCTGCTACATCTTTACTGCCCTGGATGTGGCGTTACACGTATGATGTTTGCGTTGTTGCGGCTAGATTTTTATCAAGCCTTTCGGAGTAACCCTTTGGTTTTTGTCTTGCTAATTTTGGGGTTGATTTTCTATTGTGAGTATCTATATTCCTGCGCCAAAGGTCGGGAATCGTGGTATCAAAAAATCCCCAATCTTGGATGGGGAATTATAATTGCAGTTGTGATTCTATACGGAGTTCTTAGAAACTTGCCGTGGTTTGTTTTCCTGGCGCCGATATAATATTTTTAATCCGACGACTGTTAATGCAACGAAACGACGAAAAGCCACCCGTTGGGGTGGCTTACTCGTATAATTTGGCACCTTGCTAGTTTCCCGCTTGGGGCAGTATAATCGCCGCTACTGGGCTTGACTTCTGTGTTCGGAATGTAAACAGGTATTTCCCCAGTGCTATGGGCACCAACACAAGCTAAGAGACAATTCTTTGGAAAAGAATTTTCTCTTCCTCTTTAAGAAACAAGTTCTATTTTTAATCGAAAAGCGCGGTTTCCGATTAAAAATTATCACTTATTTTTCTCTTAGATCAATTGATGTCCATAAAGGTGTGATAAAATTGTAAAACTTCTTTTCGATATTGCCGAATCGTCGCCGATCCGAATCCAATACCGATTGCTAGCTAAGCATTATCTGATTATCATGGATTCATACGAATATAAATCCGATAATCAGAGCATAAAAAGGCAATGGACCTATTAGTACGCTTCGACTCCACACGTTGCCGTGCTTCCATCTTGCGCC
>CAZUNS010000146.1:0-1962 GCA_964621655.1 uncultured Candidatus Saccharibacteria bacterium
AGCTAGACTTAAACATGCGGTTGACTGGTTGGCAGGCAAAATTAGCATTGGAACAACTAGGGATTTTACCGAATGGCCCGCTCAGGGAGTTTAGGCTAGTCAGACAAAGGGATGAATTATTAGCAAAATTAAGCAAAGCAGGATATAACTTTTGTGAGATTTGGTATGACACACCGGTTTCGCCAGCTCGGTATAGCGACGAAGCGGACTTTCCGGCAAAGAAATGTCCGAAGACGGTGCAGGTTGCCGAAAGAATTATTAATTTGCCAACTTGGTATCCAGAACGAAAAATTGCAAAAGCGCGTGGAATGATTGCGAAGTACGAGATTGGAGGTAGGAAGTGAAGAAAATATGGGCAGAGATTCAGAAGAAATATCCGGAGGTGAATTTCCTGCAATCGCCAGAGTGGCAAAAGATGAATGAGCTAGTGGGGCATAAGGTTATAATTGAACATTTTGCGGATGAGGCCTGGTGTCTGATGATTGTAAAAAATGCCAAGCGCGGGCGTTATCTTGAGATACCGGGCGGACCAATTTTGGACTGGGAAGATAATGCACTGGTGAGACGAATGTTTGCGCGGATTCAGAAAATCGCCAAGCAGGAGAAATGTGTTTTTGTGCGCGTGCGACCACAATTGTTGAATGAGAAACAAGAATTGTTGAATGGGTTGGGGCTAAAAGTAGCGCCAATGCATTTGCATGCTGAGCATACAGTGGTGCTAGATTTAACGAAAAGCGAAGATGAATTACTGGCCAATATGCGCCGGCAGACGCGTTATGAGGTGCGTCGTAGTGAAAAATTGGGTATAAAAGTAGAGAAGTCGAACGACAAAAAGATCTTTGAGGAGTTTCGCGCTGTTCAGGCCGAGACAGCCTTGAGACAAAATTTCGTACCACCAGATCTGAATACACTACTGGCGGAGAGAGAGGCATTTGGTAATCAGGCTTGGATCTACCGAGCCGAGGTGGCGAAGAAAACACTTGAAGATGGTAAAACTCCTGAGGCAAAAGTCGGTGATCCGATTGCCTACGGACTGATTTTGACCTCTGGGAAAGAAGCAGATTATTTTGAGGCGGCCTCGACCGATTTAAATCGTAGATTGCCAGGTGCTTACGCTTTGCAGTGGCAAGTGATTAAAGATCTCAAAAAACAAGGCATTGAGAGGTATAACCTTTGGGGCGTAGCACCAAGCGGACAAAAACAGCATCGCTATGCTGGAGTAACAACGTTCAAGACTGGCTTCGGTGGCAAGATGGTAGAGTTTGTGTCAGCACAGGACTTGGTAATTAAACCGATTCGTTATGCGTTTGACTGGATAATAGAGATGATCCGCAAAAAACGGCGACATTTATAAGGAGGGAAATGGTAGATAAGGCGCAAGAAATTTTTTTTGAGAATGCGGAAAATAAGCAGGAATGGGATAGTTTTGTTACAGCCCGTCCAGAAGCAAATTTTTTGCAATCATGGGACTTTTATGAGTTCCATAAGAGTCGTGGAAATGACGTAGTACAAAGAATCGCGAAGCGTGGCGAAAAAGTGGTTGCGGTCTATGCAGGCGTAGTTGAAGCGGCAAAGCGCGGTAGATATTTAGCAATTGCTGGTGGGCCGATTTTGGACTGGAAAGATCAGGAACTGGTTGGGGCAGTTTTTGCTGACATGAAAAGCGAGGGTGAGCGTGAAAATTGTGTTTTTGTGCGTGTGCGACCTCAGCTGGAGCTTAGTCCAGACAGTCTGGCACTAATGAAAAAATTAGGACTAAGGAAAGCGCCGATGTATCTTTCGGTAGAGTATGCTGGCGTGCTAGACCTTGGGAAAGACGAGGAAGAGATTAAAAAGGGTATGCGTCAACGGCTTAGGCGGGCTTTGCGAAAAGCCGAAAAGGCTGGTATTACAGTTGAGAAAAGCCGAGATCCGGCGGATATCCATGAATTTTATCAGATTCAGCTTCAGACGGCGGGGCGA
>CAZUNS010000147.1:0-1955 GCA_964621655.1 uncultured Candidatus Saccharibacteria bacterium
CACACAAAATAAGCCCATAAATTGCTGGATTTCTAGAGTTCGTAACAGATTTCGGCTTGCGCAGATTCCGTCAAGAGACACTTCTTCCAACCAGTACCGAGATCGAAATTATAACTACTGAAAAATCCACTATAAATAATTTGACCCTTAAAATTTAGTAGCGTAGTTTTAATAATTAGTGGTATACAAATTTTTGGGGTAAGTGCGTCAAAGTTCCCCCTGACGCCTTTCACCATGTAGACCTTTTGGTCATCCGCTGAAAAGATTTTAGTATATTCTTTCTCAAAACCAATAATTGTAAGCATGTCTCTATGTATCGCTTTTTTGAACCCCGCTATCGTTTTTAGCATATCATCTGTAAAATCATAGGGATTTTCTTGGACAAAGCGGTCAATCATCTTTTTATGGCTCCATAAATACTCGTCAATTGGTTGCAACTCTAATGGATCGAGATGCTCCTGACGGAAAATCCGCTTCACTTTAGGACTAACGTGTTTTTGATTATTCACATACTCTAGCAGTGCAAAATAGAGTTCGTAATATTCATCCGCCTCGGCTTCGCTTAGACAGGCATGTTTTTGAGACTCCACGATAAATTGCACGTCTAATTCTCTCTGGAGTTTTTCTTCTTTGCGCCATTCCTTTGGCGTAAGACCACAGAGCGATGGACTTGGAGTATTTTCCCAGGCTTTCTGCATTAGTTCTTGCACTTCTTGTAATTGCGGCTTCTCTGAAGAGCAGGTTTTGATAAGATCTTCGTCGAAGAAAACCCTTGCTTCATCAAAAGTAGAGAAAATGAAATTTTGTTGATGGTCATCAAGTGTGCTAACCGTTTTATAAAACTGTTTGGTTGACTTATAACGCAGAGGCGTGCCGTAATAAAACATATCCAGATAATCTAAATCATTAAAGCCCTTTGCTCCAGGTGTCACGTTAAGTCGCTTGCGAGTATCAAGAATATCTTCAATAATATCAATATAGTCGTAAAGAAATAGCAACCATTCTCCATGCAAGATCGATTCCTTCGTATCACATTCCCGCACACCAACATAAAAATGGATGAGCGGATTATTTCCTAATAACTGTTTTAATTGTTCTGGTTCGAGTCCAGCCGCTCCAGACGTCATGTCGATAACGGATTTTTCCGGTAACTCCGCATAAGCCCGTAGCAATCCAATAACGAAGGCGGCAATCTCATCTTCACCCTTATGCGGACGGTCCGCAAATCTCTGCAAAGCAATCTTTACATTATCACGCTGTTCGTCATATATTTCTAACGTTGTGTAGTCTATGATTAACTTGTTTACTAGTTGCTCAATTTCCCAATGGTATTTTTCTCTTTTGATGGTACTATTGGGATGATTGTACAAGATATTAAGAAGCTTCAACTCGCGTTCAGTACATAGGCTATATAACGAGTATGTAATATCATTATATTCTCTGACGATTTCGTCGAGTATTTGTTTCCTTGTAATGTTTTGATAACTCCTTGGATCATAAACTAAACGGCAGTACTTATCGTATAGATACTCTTTCGGCATTTTATTAGCTAAATCATTCAACTTCACCATAATCCACTATCTTCCTGCTTCGTCTCGCTAAACAAAAACTTAATTTAGTTATATTACAAGTAGTATACCATAAGTTTTAGGTTTAGGAAATAATTTTGTCGCAGCTACATTTTGTACTATATCAGCCACAAGCTATCACCTTTCAAGTTGGCGCCTTGAAACTTGGTTATAGCTTCGCGAAGTTGGGTCGACCATAGTTTATACGAATGTGTTTTTTGGCGGATTCGGCCCCTGCAAAAGAAGGGGTGAATTTTTGTTAATGCCCCGGCAAGAATGTTATAATAGAAAGAGATAAATTATAGTTTAGGAATCTTATGTTAGAAATAAGGCGTGCAAAAATAGAAGATTTATCAGTGGTTCAGCAGCTTGGCTATGGTTTGCTTA
>CAZUNS010000148.1:0-1939 GCA_964621655.1 uncultured Candidatus Saccharibacteria bacterium
AAGTATTACATTCTATTCCGGTCCTAAGCATCTTTGTTCTCCTGGGTATTATGGGATATACCATAATAAGTCCTAATAAACTAGTAAATGTATTAAGTCTTGGTCTAGGAGAATCTGATGGAGAAGTATATGCAGTAGATAATACTGGTAGTGCATCTTCACTTATTATAGATAATGGAGAACTAAGCAGTAATGATAATAGTAATACTACTACAGAAGGTAATATAACTTATTCTAGTCATACAGTACAAGTAATAGCTAATAATATAGAAGGATATAGTCTAAATATAACTGGTCCTACTAATATGACTACAGCTAATACTAGTAATCCTACTACTATTACTGGAGCAAACAACAAAACACCAGCTAATATGGCTAATAATACATGGGGATATGCTTGGGGTTCTACTAGTACCCCAAATACTAGTTTATCCTACAATAGCTTTACTGATAGTGACCAAACACTAGCATCAAATAGTTCTGCTACTTCGGCTAATTTTACTAATAAACTAGTATTTGCGGTAAAGTTTGGTAACACAGCCGTATCAGGACACTATAAGGCTAATGTGAAGTTAAACTTAGCGGTAACCCCAAAGACTGTTACTACTTATAGCTATAGTGTTACTTATAATGCTAATGGTGGCACTGGTACTGTACCGGCTACACAATCTTATACCACTTCCGATACTAGTACCATTATGTATGCTTCTGATGGCAGTGGTTTAACTAAAACTAATCGCATTCTCATCGGCTGGTCTGAGTCAGATAATTCTACTACGGCCACATACGCAAAAGGCGGCACTATTAATTTAAACTCAACTAGCCCTACTAAAAATCTCTACGCAGTTTGGGCACAAGCTCCACTTAATTGGAATACGATTCAAAATATGCAGGATATGACACCAGCTATTTGTACCGAAGCGCCTGCAAATGCATCCAAAACCCTTACCGATAGTCGTGACGGAAAAACCTACTCCGTGCAGAAACTAACAGATGGTAATTGTTGGATGACTAACAATTTGGCGCTTAATTTGAGTACTATCGATGTGACATCCACTGATTCAGATGTCGCAATCGCATTTACTAAAGGCACCGCTACACAAATAACAAAGTATACAGACTGGAAATCCAGCCCATACAATGTGATACAATTTGCTACAAATGACAACGACATTTCAGGGTATAACGTCTTGTATGGTTACTATTACTCTTGGTGCGCGGTTACAGCAAATTCCTGTCAATACGCTGCCGCTAATGGTGCTGACGCCCCTAGTAGTATTTGCCCAAGAGGCTGGAAAATACCGAAGGGCGGAACTATAATATCCACCAATACTTCCATGTCTCAAGCTGGTAATGACTTTGTAAATCTCCTGAATACTGATGGTGCCGATCTTACATCTGTCAATACCAACACCACCGTACCTTGGGCCAATAGAGTTCTCTCTACTACGCCGCCTAGCGTCTCTTTAGGTGGTACAAATTGGTATTTGTCTGGATATTACCATAGAAACAATGGCGGTACCGGCATAGGCACAACTGCATACTATTGGACGCGCACAGGCATGGGCGACAATAGCGCTATATACTTCATGTTTGGCAATGAAACCATCAGACCAGATGATTATACAGGTAGATATATTGGCCGCCCCGTTCGTTGCATCGCCTATTCCAGCTAGCTTTCCTAAGGCTTGAAATTCTATACTAATGAATCATTTCTCGGCTGGAGCGGGTCTGGAGCACGGCCCCGAAGGGGATTCGCTCCAGAGAGCTCCACCGGATGAATTAGTATAGAATAAAAGCCTAAATAAGCTATGTGATTGACAAAACTAACCTTCCAGAGCTATCTCACGAGATAGCTCTAGCCCCACCAAGATCCAGCAATATTACCAATCCTTCTCCCGGTCAATCTGCTCTGGCAGCCAATGAATAATCCCCGTCT
>CAZUNS010000149.1:0-1930 GCA_964621655.1 uncultured Candidatus Saccharibacteria bacterium
TTATTACCGGTAATTTAACTCGCGATCCAGAGATGCGTGCTACGCCGAGTGGCGCGCAAGTTGCAAGCTTTTCGATTGCGGTTAATCGCGCTTACAAAGGTGCTGATGGCAGCCAGAAAGAGCAAGTATCTTTTATTGAGTGCGTGGCTTGGGGCAAGGCAGGCGAAGTTATTTGCCAGTATTGCCAAAAGGGTTCGCCGCTACTCGTGACTGGTCGTATTGAGCAGCGTAGCTGGGACGATAAGAATACTGGTCAGAAGCGTTCGCGCGTAGAAGTGATTGTAGAAGATTTTAGCTTTATTGGTAACGGTAATGGCAATGGTGTTAGCCAGAGTGGTTCGAGCAAGAAAGCGACGGATGATTTTGCGCCAGAAGATTTGCCGGCCGACGAAGCAATTAACTTGGATGATATTCCATTTTAGTAGGTGGGGAGGAGATTTAATATTATGAGAAAAGTAAAGACTAATCCAAATTTGTATTTTGATTATCGCGATGTAAAAACTTTGCAACGCTATATTGATGTGTATGGTCGCATCGAGCCGATGAGCAAGACTGGCTTGACGGCTAAGCAACAGCGACAACTCGCAGTAGCAGTGAAGCGTGCACGACATTTGGCTCTATTGCCATTTGTAGCCGAGAGATAATTAATTTTAATAGCGAGTGGGGTTTCTTCTTGGAAAAGATACCCCACTTCGGAGAAGAATTACATGTATGGTCCAACCGATTTAAAAAAGAATGTTTTGATCACGCTTGATGGTCAGCCTTATAAAGTTATTGAGTATTCGCAAAAGGTCATGGGGCGGGGTGGCTCGATTGTGAACGTGAAGGTAAAAAATCTAATTACGGGTGCACTCTTGCCGAAGACCTTTAAGGGTCAGGAAAAAATTGAACCTGCCGAAGTCACCACCAAAAAAGTTCAGTATCTTTATAAAGATGACGATAAGTTTTATTTTATGGATCCAGAAACTTTTGAACAGTATGAATTGGCAGCCGACATGGTAGGCGACGCGAAAGATTTTATGCGTGATGGTGACGAGATGGAAATCCAGTTCTACAATGGCACTGCAATTAACTTGGTATTGCCAAAGAACATTTGGCTAGAAGTGACTTATACTGAGACCGCTGTGAAGGGCGATACGACTAGCTCAGTACAAAAGGACGCAACGCTTGAAACTGGCTTAGTGATCAAAGTGCCAGCGTTCATCAAGACGGGAGATGTGGTGTCGGTGGATACGGAGACGTATGCGTACCGCGAACGCAAAAAGTAATGTTGTAGGCCGGGCGGGGTTGAAGCTGGCGGAAGCCGCGAAAGCTTTTGGCTATGATTTTCGTGGAAAAGTTGTGCTGGATATTGGCTCGTCTACGGGTGGTTTTACGGAGTATGCTTTGCGCCAGGGTGCGGCGAGAGTATACTCCATAGAAAAGGGAACGAACCAGATGAAGGCTCCGCTGCGTTTTGATCCGAGAGTGGTCTTGCTGGAAAAGACGGATATTTTTGATGTTAGGTTGGCGCCGGCGCAAATAGGCATGGCGGAACAGCGGTTGGTCGGGCCGGATCATAGTATGATTGGTGAGATGCCAAAAGTTTTTGATACGATTTTGGCTGATGTGTCTTTTGTTAGTTTGAAACAAGTTTTGCAGCATGCTCGGGAGAATTTAGCTGATAGCGAGACGGATTTCTTGGTAATGCTAAAGCCGCAGTTTGAAGCTAATGAGCAGCAATTAGTAAAAGGTGTGGTGAAAAATGAGAAAATGCGCCGGGCGATTGCGCAAGATTTTGAGCGTTGGCTGAATGAGAATGGGTTTTATATTGTAAAGAAACGTGATAATGAATTAGTGGGAAAAGTGGGTGGTAACCGCGAGAGATTTTATTGGCTGAAATTGGCGCGCAAAAATAAGCGATAAAGTGTCTAGGCAAAAGGTGAAAACT
>CAZUNS010000150.1:0-1914 GCA_964621655.1 uncultured Candidatus Saccharibacteria bacterium
CTCAGGTTCGTAAGCGGTCATGGATATAATTGGCTGAGAGTGACGGCTACTGTTCATGCGTATGGTACCGAAACACTTAGCGCATATAATTTTGGTTTTAGTATTACTCGTAATGTTTATCCTTCGGATGGGCCATCATACCGTTGGCACGGTTTCCCCCTTCGTTGCCTAAGGTGTCTTATTAATTGATTAGTAATAAAAAACTGGTATGAAACTTAAATGACCTTTATGGAAAATGAAAGTACAATGATAGTTGGACGGCGGAGGGGGAAGGCATCCCAACGATTGGTTGGAATGCTGCCTGCTGCGCCGACATTTGTTGCATTTAGGCTTAGAAAATGAGCGCTAGATGTAGTTTTGTTGGATGTGGGGTCGGATGTTGTCACGAGTGACCAATAGTGCCCGAAAAATCCTGCATATCTCGCATATGCCATTTGATGATTGATATATCCGCTGCGCACGAAGTATAGAGAGGAATTAGGAGATATAGTTTTAAAAGAGGTGTTTTAGCTGTATTAAGATAAATACGCTAGAGTCCTAAGTTCTAACTCCAAATGCAACAAAATGAGACATTTGTGAGGTTCTCAGGTATAATTGTTTTACCACAAAATAATTATAGGAGAAGAACAAATGTCTCATCAACATTTTACCATAGAAGCACGCTATAAGCTACAAACCAGACTGGACGACGGCAAACGGTATTCCGCAATTGATACAGAGTTAGGTTTCACTCGTGGTACTTGCAAGCGTGAAGTTGAACGCAATCGTATGAAGAGTGAGGAATATACCTTGTGTTGCATTCCAGGTAGATGTGGTCGAGTTGCTAGGCCTAAGAATTCCGAGCATTATAGCGCCGAACTCGCCCAGTACAAGGCTGAAGTGAGGCGCTATAATGCCAATCAAAGCCATCATATATTTAAAGACGATAGTTCTCCATTAGCTAGATACGTTATAAAGAAGATTAAAGAGCGTTGGTCGCCAGAACAAATCTCAGGTAGACTAAGGACGGTTGGTGCGACTATTGATGGTGTCTGCCAGAAGATCGTCATTGCTGTCCAAACTATTTATGATTTTATCTATGAACACCACAAAGAACTAAGGCGCTATCTACGGCATGAACGCGGCTATAAACATAATCGACTTTATTATATTAACATAAACAAACGTAAAGAGCTGCAAGCTACAAAGGGCATTGCTAATCGTCCTAAGTCTGTCGATAAACGCAACCGTATTGGGCATTGGGAGGGGGATACAGTACTTGGCGCTAAGAATGGCAACACGGGCAGAATTGGCACACTGACTGAACGTAAATGTGGATACCTTCAAGCCTTCAAGATTGATGCATTAACTACCGAAGAGAAGAAACTAGATGATGTTGAGAAAGAAGTCCGCCGCATTACTACTAGTCTCAAGTTTGCTGATGGATGTGTTAAAGCATTTGGTAATATAAACTCAAAATATCTTAAGACCTTAACGCTTGATAATGGTAGTGAGAATGAAGCTTACGAGTGGATTGAACGAGGTATCCCAAACTTAGAGGTTTACTTTGCTAATCCTTATCATTCGTGGGAACGCGGTACTAATGAGAATACGAACGGTTTACTCCGCCAGTATTTCCCTAAAGGTATGGATTTTACCAACATAACCCAGGAAGATGTTGACAAGGTTGTAGAGGAAATCAATAATAGACCTAGAAAACGATTAAACTGGAGAACCCCCAAAGAGGTTATGCTCCGTAATCACGGTTGTTGCAATTGGAAGTAGAATGTAGCTGGCTGTGCTTGTAACTTTAGGAAATTTTGCTATATACTGGTTCCTATTAGTTATAAGTGAGGAGTTTTATAAAAATGAATGAGAAACATTTTGATGAGTGGAATGTTTTAAAACAACATACGCATAGTACTAGTAGAATTC
>CAZUNS010000151.1:0-1890 GCA_964621655.1 uncultured Candidatus Saccharibacteria bacterium
AAGGGTAGATATTTGTTATAAATTTCACTAATAATTAACGACAAGCGGTACATAACTTAATTATAGCATAATCTTTGAGCTATATTGGAGTTTTGTTGATTGAATGGGTGATATTTATATGGATAATACAAAAAAAGAGCAACGGGCCGGGATTTAATTAAAAATTAAATGGTTGACATAAGTAGTTTAGTGAATTACAATTAAATTAGGTTTTGTTATTGTTGTTATCGATGTTTACGATAACAACAATTTTTTGCTCTTGAGTTACATTCTCAGTCTTGTCGGACTGACATAACTTCTTGAGCAAAAAAGAAAGTAAGCGTGTGAGCATACTTATCTCCTTTCCGCCTAAAATAACTCCCACTCCGTAATTTGATTTTCTTAACTTATGCCAGCCTGCCCGTTGCTCTAGGTAACAGTATAGATCAAATCATTCAAAAGTTGCAAGCACTAGCATCTTCTCTATCGTTTTTAGGACTTATTTGTGAAGACACTAGTGCTTGGTAGTTTTTACGATTTATGCTACAGGATTTTAGCTAGAATAGGCAACGCACCGCACGGAGTAGCCGCAGTACTTATTGTAGCCGTCGTTGGCCGGGTCGACATAGCCGCTATTGAAGCCCAGGCTGTAAGCGCGGTAACTATTATACACAGTACGTGACCAATAGTACCCGTTTGAGCCTGCACTGCCGAGCCCGCTAGAGTTGACGTCCCCGGCGGCTGGGAAGAAAGCACCGCCAGAACCTGCAGCCGATGCACCTAACCATTTACCATTAATACTATTTACAGTAGACCAACCTGAAGCAGGCGTGTATTTACTATATAGTGTTTGGAAATCACCACTAGAGCCACCTTTTGGAAGTTTCCAGCCTTTCGGACAGATGCTGCTTGATGCTTCTGCGTTAGCGGTTGTAGCGCTAGAGCAAGTTCCAGCCGTAGCGGCACACCAAGAGTAGTAGTAACCGTAGTCAGTCTTATAGCTAGAGCTGCCTTTACCATTGGTGGAGAATTGGGCTACTGTATTCGTATTCGACCAGGTACTATCAGCGTTAGTGGCAGTACCAGCAGCATAGGTTGATGAGACATCGGAATCATTTTTGGTTAGGGTTGTTGTACTTAGGTCTAGTTTTAGGTTATCTGTCATCCAACAGTTACCATCAGCTAGTTTACGGACAGTATAAATTGTTCCGTCGCGAGTGTCATACAGTTCCCCGCTACCACTTGCGCTTTTACAGATATCTGCGGTCATGTCCTGCATCTTGGTAATACCATTAAAAGCAACTTCCTTAGGAGTAATAGTAAGATTAAGCTTTACATTAGCCTTATAATGCCCAGTCTTTGCATCACTACCAAACTTAGCGGCAAATACTAGTTTCCTGGTAAAGTCTACCTGATAATTAGATATACTAGGATTATTAATGGCACCAGATGTAGCAGTAGTTTTAGTAATAGGTTGATTACCACCAGTAAAGCTAGCATAAGTCATATTCTCGTCTGCTACATTAGTATTATCCCAAGCATAACCCCAAGTATTATCTGCTAGGGTAGATCCAGTCTTATTATTTGCCCCACTAATAGCAGTACTACCAGATAAACTAGTTGGACCAGTAATGGTAAGACTGTAGCTATCTATATTACCTGCCTTTACTTGTACAATATGGGATGAGTATACTGTGCCACCACCTGTAGTAGTACTATCATTCTTTAATTCTCCATTGTCTATGATAAGTGATGATGTATTACTAGTACTTTCTGCAGCATAGACAGAACCATCAGGTTCTACTAATGGTATACCAAAACCTAGCTTAGTATTAAATAAACCAACATTATAGCCTACAATACCCAGGAGAACAAAGATGCTTAGGACCGGAATAGAATGTAATATGTTCT
>CAZUNS010000152.1:0-1806 GCA_964621655.1 uncultured Candidatus Saccharibacteria bacterium
ATGGCTAATAATACATGGGGATATGCCTGGGGATCTACTAGTACCGCAAATACTAATTTATCTTATCAAAGTTTTACTGGCAGTGACCAAACTTTAGCATCCAATAGTTCTGCTACTTCCGCTAACTTTACTAATAAACTAGTATTTGCGGTAAAGTTTGGTGACAATGCTGCGTCAGGACATTATAAGGCCAATGTGAAGTTAAATCTTACGGTTACGCCACAGGCAGTAGCTGCATTTTATTATGCTGTGACCTACGATCTTAAAGATGGTATTAATGGTCCACCCGATGTTAATGGTACTATAAATGCTACTAATCTTTCCTATACCATTCCTAATACTGTACCGACAAAAACCGGCTATAAGTTCTTGGGATATAGTGTAAATAATAGTTCTACCGTACATTATCATCCTGGTGATAGTATTATCTTGACTCCAACTAACTCCAATATTGCGTTATCCGCTGTATGGGTACTTTGGTTTGATACTATTACCACGATGCAAGAGATGACCACGACTATTTGTAATGGCGCTACTATTGGTGCAGAAAAATCTCTCGAAGATTCTCGTGATGGTAATTCCTACACTATCGTTAAAGCGAGTGATGGTAATTGTTGGATGGAGACTAACTTAAAGCTAGATTTAAAGAACGTTTCATCACTCACTACATCTAATACTGATTTGGCCTCAGGAAGTTCATTTAGCGGTTCTAGTGCTACTCTTAGTAACGACAAAAGTTATTGGGGTAGCAACGATAGTATTATCTATTCCACTAGCCCGACGGTACGTTCGCATGGTTCATATAAAACTATTTATGGTTATTATTACTCTTGGTGTGCTGCTACTGCTAATACCTGCAAAGTTAATGGTACTGCCATATCTTCTGGAGATGCATCATCTAGTATCTGCCCTAAGGGATGGAAGTTGCCCCTAGTTGGTTCAAGTAGTGATTTTCAAGTTCTTAGCCAGACTCAGGCCGGTGGGCAGTGGGGCGCCAATAGTGGTATTTATGGTAAATGGTTTGGTGGAGCAACTGCCGCAGTTGGTGGCGTTTATTTTCCAGCCGCCGGATACATCACCTCTGATCAAGGTCTCTATTTGGCAAATAGTTATTCGGATGATGGCACTGGAGCCTACTGGTCACGCACTTCGGTCTCTAGCGGAACGGCGTATACCGCATGGTTTAACAAAAATCAGACTGATCTGAACGTGGGCAGTAATTCGTATAACAATTTCTCGAAGTCTCGTGGTTGCTCCGTGCGTTGCATCGCCTATTCTAGCTAAAAATTTCATATTTTTATCCTAAGCTCTCTAGGGCCGTTCTAAGCGATTTTTAACCAAAACCGCTATAAGACGGCTCTTTTGGGTTAATCGACCTTAAATCGCTTAAAAATGGCTCTAAAACGTAAAATCACTCTAAAAAATGTCAAAAATTGACGGAAACGAGAATTTGTATAGCACAAATCACAAAAACTACCAAGCACTAATGTTTTAAAATTTCGACCTAAAATAGACAAATATAACACTAGTGCTTGCAAGTTTTAATTCATTTGATCTATACTGATACCCAGAGCAGGGAATTTTGCTAGAAAGTTACTAAAAGTAGGCCGGTATAAGATCGATTACGTATTAAATCCACCCTTACGTAAAAGGTCGATTCGTCTTATTCAAAATAACTTAATATTAAAAATGTGGAGTAAGCGAATATGAAGAAGTTCTTTTCTTTTGAATTCGAGATTAAACTCTTATTTATCCGAATAAAAATTACCTTCAGCCTATAGCCAAAGGTAATTAAGAAACTTATAT
>CAZUNS010000153.1:0-1801 GCA_964621655.1 uncultured Candidatus Saccharibacteria bacterium
ACGATATCGCCGCGTGCTGGGCGACGACGTGCGCTTCCAAGTTGGTACTGACGAGCATGGTAATAAAGTTTTTAGTAAGGCAGCGCAGAATGGTATTCCAGTAGAGCAGTACGTGCAAGAAAATTCCGACAAGTTCCGTAAGTTTATTGACTCGCTAGATATTTCGTATACAGATTTTGTTCGCACGACCGACGCAGATCACGTGGCGACTTGTCAAACCGTCTGGAAAAAACTCGAACCGCATATTTATAGCGCTGAGTATGATGGTTGGTATTGCGAAGGCTGCGAAAGTTTTGTCACGCAGAAAGAATACGACGAACACCATGGCGTTTGTCCGGATCATCAGAAGCCATATCAGAAACTTTCCGAACGGAATTATTATTTGCGCATTGCCGATTTCAAAGATGCAATTCGTGCAGCGATTGAGCGAGACGAGATGCAAATTTTGCCCGAGTTTCGCAAGCAAGAAATGTTACGTCTGCTAGAAGATGCGCCCGATATTTCGATTTCGCGTCCGCGCAAGCAGTTGTCTTGGGGTGTGCCAGTGCCGGGTGATGACGACCAAGTAATGTATGTCTGGATTGATGCGCTTTCTAATTACATTAGTGTATTGGGCTATCCAGATAGTCCAGAAGTAGCGGAGTTCTGGCCAGCTACGGCGCAGTTTGTGGGTAAGGATATTTTGCGTTTCCATACGATTACTTGGCCAGCAATTTTGCTGGGCATTGGCCTAGATTTGCCGAAGCATGTCGTAGCCCACGGACACGTACTTTCAAACGGCCAAAAGATGAGCAAAAGTATTGGCAATGTAGTAGATCCGATGGAAGTTTTGTCGCGCAAGGGCCTGCCAGCTTTCCGATATTTCTTCTTGCGACATATTGATAGTTTTGCGGATTCGGATTTTACCGACGAGAAGTTTGAGAATGCTTATAATAATGAGTTGGCAAATGATTTAGGGAATTTAGTACAGCGCTTGGCGACTTTGTGTAAGAAAAACCAAGTAGCAGGCGTAGAAGCTAGAGGGGAATTACCATCAGAATTTTGTGCGTTAATGGATAATTTTGAGTTTTCAAAAGCCTTTGATTATGCCTGGAGCAAAGTACAAGAACTAAACAAACGCATTGACGAAGCGAAACCTTGGGAACTAGCCAAGAACGGGGAAACTGAGCGAGTTCAGGAAGTTTTGCAAGATTTGGCTCGCGGACTATTGGCTGCAAATACAATGTTACAAGTTTTCTTGCCCGAAACCGCCAAGCAGATCAAGACGATTTTTACCGCCAGCGAAATCGTCCCCCCAGCAGCGCCATTATTCCCAAAGAACTAAGTAGATTGTTGACTACTGTTCTTGAGTAGCGCTGCTGAGCGTTAGGCAAAAACCGCAAAACCGGTCTTGGCAAAATTAAATCTAGAATATATAATAGAAGTGTTCATCAGATTCGGTTATGATACAAGTTGTTTTATTGCAACGAATATCTTAATTAGACAGCGTAAATCGGCACCGTAAGGGCAGATTGCTGTTTAGTTAAGTTATTAACTTGTATCAGAATCTGATGAACACCCTTCGCGGTGCCGTTTTATTATGGCTATCAGAAACAAATTATAAAAAAGTTAATGACGACCGGAAATCTGTTATTAACTTGTAATTATAACTAGCAACTTAAATCTTGATTAGGGTTCGTAAGCCTATTCTGAAGAATCATAGCTCGGCTGGAGCGGGTCAAAATCACGGCCCCCGTAGGGGGATTCGATTTTGAGAGCTCCACCGGATTCTTCAGAATAGGATAAGAGACCAAAGATTTAA
>CAZUNS010000154.1:0-1792 GCA_964621655.1 uncultured Candidatus Saccharibacteria bacterium
CCTTGCCGTTCTGCTTGTCGGTCTTGTCCTGCTCGTGCTCGGCTCACGCTGATCCGCCAGATTGAGCTCGTTAAAGCACGATTTTTACCTATAGGCTAAATAACCTATCAATATATTTGTTTGTTTAATATATAGGTGTTATTTTTATCCCAAATTTAATTCTTAAACAAAGTGGAAGTCGTAGAAATATATAAAGATTGGCTTTATAGCATTACGTTTGATGAAGAAGACTTGACGGAATATCACCGTGTTTTTCGTGAATGGCACGATCTGGATTATCTTGTCAGATTCTTTTCAGAGAACAGAAGTTTCGTAAACACAGACTTCTGGACGAATGCCGGACTTGATCCTGACAACCCCGAACACTCTGCCGCTCGAGTGATTGATGAAGCTGATAATCTGGAAACTTACATTCGTCAGATCGTTGAAAACTGCTCGGATGGAGTAAAACCCGATTTCGACGAGTATTTTCACTTCCTCGGAGGAAAGTATAAATGTCTCTGGTCTCTGGAGCCAGTAAAATCCTATGGCACAGACTCCCCCTCATTACTGAGACTCTATGCCATAAAACTCGACAGCAACTGCTATCTGATGGTGTACGGAGGTATTAAACTCGGTGATACAATACAAAATTCACCGGTATTGAAAGACAAAGTATTCAACAAGATCGACGCTGTCCTCAGCTTTTTGAAAGCAAATGGAATAACCGACAGTGAAGATCTTTAATAAAATATGACGCTATGAAATTCGATGTAGAGAAGCTAAAAAAGATATCAAGGCCGATGACCGAAAGCGAACGGCGAGAGATAGAAACCCGCAATGAAAACCGGAACTGGCTTGCGCTGTCTGCAAAGTTTGCACTCTTGGTGCGTCATATTCTGCGCACAGAAAAGATAACACAGACCGAACTCGCCGCCCGAATGGGAGTATCATGCGCCCAAATCACAAAAATTTTGAATGGCAGGGAGAATCTTGGCCTACAAACAATCGCGAAGGTAGAAAATGCACTTGGAAGAAGCCTTGTCACATTCAGCGACAAAAGAGAGGTTTCGACCTTTACGCCGGCTCGCCAAACTTTCACGCAGATTTTCTCTTTACCGATTGCTTCTTCCCTGAATGAAAGTCGCAAATCTCAAGCGACCAACAATTTTTCACTATTATCTTCCGACAATATTCTTGTTTAGCTATGACCAACCAGCTATTTTACAGATTTATAAAGCTTGAATTAACCCAATTTGAAGTATTGGAGGCGGGTCGCATCGATGATGAAAAACCTGTCGAACTATCAAGCACCTTTAAGTTCAGCTACAGCTTTGATAATGAAGTGGTGTGTTGCACTACAACCATAATCATCACTAAAGATTTAAGCCAGATACTAAAAACTGAGTTAAACTCATATTTTAAGATGCAGGCAGACTCCGTAGCTTCAATTACAGATAACGAGGAGGTGATACTCCCTATCGGATTAATGACTCAATTCGCATCTTTGAGCTATGGTTCTATGCGCGGAATAATCTATGCAAAAACAATAGGAACGCCATTGGATAAATTTGTACTACCTCCCAATGACATAAAAACAATTTTTACTAATCCGGTAATATTCAGAAAGGAGATTAACTGATTGCAATCTCACATTACTCCGAGGTGCGGGAACAATCGCAACCAAGCAGCGCAAAATATTGGGCGGCAAAAGCCTTTTTGCCATATCTTGCTCTGAGCAGCTGATTTCCATAGGCGCCCATCTCATTACGCAGCTCCGGCGAGCGGGCGAGCTCAACCAAAGCGTCAGCAA
>CAZUNS010000155.1:0-1732 GCA_964621655.1 uncultured Candidatus Saccharibacteria bacterium
ACGTCATGAATTTCTGCGGCCAATTCGTCTGGAGAAGCAATGATAATTTCCGCATCCCAACAAGCTTCGTTAAAAATCTTACCCAACTCACGCTTATTGTCACCGCTAGCGGCTTTGCCGATTACCTTAAATCCGTGATAGTTCCGCTCAAAATCCTGATGTGCGCCCTGATAGATTTGTGGATGATAACCCATCTCGCGCAATAATTGAGCTAGATTGTAAACATATCGTTCGGCACCGCCTTTGTACACCGTCTTGCCATCCCAATCATAAAAATTCACATTTACAATGGCGACTTTGCCTTTGATAAATTTGCGCTCAGGTTTAGCTGCGGCGCTTTCGGTGGCTTGTTCCGTAGCGGGCTCGGTAGGCTTTGGCTTGACGAGATAAATACCTTTATAAACCGTATTTACAACGTTATCAATCAGTTGATAGCGTTTAGCCCCGAGATGTTTATTTAGTTGCTGATTTTCGGCACGAAGTCTTTTAATCTCCTGAATCAAGACATCTTCCATGTTTTACTCCGTTTTCTCCCCGAGTTTCTCCCGAATGAGTGTATCAAAATCATGTGCAATTTGTTTGGCGTTGTATTTTTCCCAAGCTTTTTTGTTGTACTTAGCTGGACTATAGTTTTGATAAATTATCTTAGATAAGTAGAGAGCGATTTCATCAGCACTGTGAGTGACGACTTGGCCAGCTTGGACGGCGTTCATGGCATCGGTCGAAGCCCCGCGCAGCTGGGTGATGGCTAGAATATTTTTCTGTGCCCCAAAATAATCTACCAGTTTGGCAGGGAAGTAAATGTATTCATCAAGTTCCGCGTTAAGATTAGCATCAATTAGAATGAGCCAATCAGACGCAGCAATCTTTGCCAGGCTCGTGAGATAGTCGATGTCTTTATGAAGATGCACGATATCACCAATATTATTATCAACAATCGCGACTTTGTCGGTATCGTCGATATGTCCATAAAAATCAAAAACCACTTTTTCGCTCAATTTCTCGTCATAACGTCTAAGCTTGCCAATACCATCCAGCAAAGCCTTAGCATTACGCAACGCATCAAGATGACCCACATATATGAAATGAATTTTCCCATCATTAGACTGCTCGGGATTTTTAGGATAAAGATCCAGATCAAAGCCGTGGTTAATAATAACGCCTTTGTCTTTGTATTGGGCGTATTCATCAATAAAAGCTCGGTTATATTGATACTGATTGTTAAAAATCAGCAGATCAGCATGAGCGAAAGTCTCTTGGTTGATATCGCGACACTGCAACGCCCAAACCATTTCGTCGATGCGTTCCTTTTCCCAAACTTTTTTGCGGGCAGAACGCGTCGGAGAAGCTGCCAGATGTAATAACTTCTTCAGTGATGGTTGCTCGCGGAAATAATACTCTTTCAGGAAATAAGGATTGTCGGATTTTTCAACAATTTTGATGTAAGGAGAATTCACCAATGGATCACCAAACGAAGCAATCCAATAAATGTCTGGGTGGTTAGCTTTGATCCGCGCGGCGGCTAGATGAGATTCGGCTGGCATAATACGCGACATGACAAAATCGTACTTATCGGCATTTTGTTCAAAGTATGCCACTGCTTCGTCCACCCAAGCCACCTCGTCATTGGTGCTCGCCTGGATTACTTTAACATTATCCGCTACGAGCTTGGACTCATCGGTCTGGCGATCCCAGATATTTGCATCGTGGGTCTTGCGGGTAAAAACATCAT
>CAZUNS010000156.1:0-1722 GCA_964621655.1 uncultured Candidatus Saccharibacteria bacterium
CGGTCTTATGTCGACCTACTTTTAGTAACTTTCTAGCAAAATACTTTCTGCTCTGGTAACAGTATAGATTAAATCAATCAAAAGTTGCAAGCACTAGCGTTATATTTATTGATTTTAGAGCTTGCTTTTTCGAAATGCTAGTGCAACTAGAATTACTACGTAATTCTAGAAAATTGCTCGTATTCTCAAAAAAGGGAGAGAATATCTCTCCCTTTTCTCTCGAATACTCCAATTTGTGGTACTTTTTCTAATTTGTGCTACAGGAGCCTAGCTGGAATAGGCAACGCATCGCACGGAGTAGCCGGTTCGCTTAAACCCATTAACGAGCACTGGATAGAGCGTTCTACCGTTAAACGCTAAATCGTATGCACGGTCAGTCTCATAAGAAGTTCTAGACCAATAAAATGCTTGGTTGCCAGGGTAAGAGAGAGCGTACTCATCTACGTAACCAGCCATATACCACGCAGCATTTCCTAGTGTTATCGACTTCGGTATAGTAGACGATACATAATCAGTCCAAGTCATACTTGTACTGGTACCAATTGCCGCCAGATTTGCGCCGTTTACATTTGCGAGATTAACAAAATCATTACCAGTTTGAGAAGTTGCCGTATTGATAGCCACGGTGGTACCGCCTTTAGGTAATTTCCATCCTTTTGGACAAATGCTACCAGCAGCATCAGTCTTATTACTTGTGGCTCCACTACATGTATCAGCAGTAGCGGCGCACCAGGAGTAGTAAGAGCCATATACTGGTTGATACCTATTACCGTCACCAGGATACATACCGCTGGCAATCTGAGGAGCCTTAGAGAACTCAGCTAAAGTGCCGTCACCCACCCATGAATTAGAACCCGAGTCAGATGCTGAAAAACGATTAGTCAGTGGTGTCTTGGGATAATCCGAAGAAAGATTATCAGAAGCAGATGAAGTAGCTATGCCCTTGACAGATAAATCTAGCATTAAGTTATCTACCATCCAGCAATTACCATCAGCTAATTTTTGTACTGTATAAGAGTTAGTATCGCGAGAGTCTTCAAGTATATTGCTGTCGCCAACTTTGGATGTCTTGCAAATGGCTGCGGTCATTTCTTGCATGGTGGTAATATCGATTAGCGATAAGAGTTTCCATACCGCATACAAGTTCTTGGTATTACCAGTTGATATGAGAGATATAGCCGCACCTGGTACGTAAGTTGGCGAAGTAGCAGTAGAAGATGTAGACCACCCCAGAAATCTATAACCAGACTTTTTAATGTTATCACCACTTGGTGCATAAAAAGTATATGACGAGCTGTCGCTATTAGCTTGTGCTAACGGAGCCGTGCCTGTGCCACCGTTAAGATCATAAGTCACACTATAGTTATAAGTAGTAACTGTTTTCGGTGTAACCGTTAAGTTCAGGGCTACATTAGCTCGGTAATGACCAGCTATTGCATCTTGGCTAAACTTAGCGGCAAAGACTAACTTCTTATCTAGGTTAACTGAGTTACCGGATACACTATTGGCTGTAGCTAGAGTTATAGCATTATTGTTATTAAAACTATTATAAGTTAGATTATCATTAGTAGGAGTAGTATTATTATCTACCCAGGCATATCCCCAGGTATTATCCAGCATAGCCGAGCCTTGTTTACCACCTGCACCACTAATCGTGGTACTACCATTACTTAAATTAGTAGGTCCAGTAATACTTAATGTATATCCTGTAATATTGGAAGC
>CAZUNS010000157.1:0-1698 GCA_964621655.1 uncultured Candidatus Saccharibacteria bacterium
CCAATAAACGGCACTTCAATACTCGTCCAATTTAGCTTGCAAGCAAACCACCAACCCAGCCAAATTCCAATCGTAGCAATCATCGCAAATTTAATCGGCGCCCTAAGACCCGCCGCACCTTTGCCATTACCAAAAATATTAATCGCATCATCAATCAAACCCACTACACTACCGCCAATAAACCCTGCCAGTGGTAGCCAAGTCTGTTCACGACTCAGGTTGCAAATAAAAGTCACTAAAGTCACTGTTACTACGCCGATTATACCAGCCATAGTCGGAAAATGCCGAGCAAACTTCTTCGCATGTAGCTTCGTCATCACCGGCAAAGCTTCACCCGTCAAAGTTTCCTTCTTCTGTTTTTTCCAAAACTTATATTTATAAGCAAAATAAGTATAAACCGGCGTCAAAAAAGTCGCCAAGAAAAAGGCCGACAAAGCCAATAATAAACCATAAAAAGTTTCGTTATTCAGTGTATCTGCCATAACTTATTTAATTATATCACAATTGTTTACTTCCGTGTCATGCTTTACTACTAGACTTGCTTGTGCGGGCTTTCGGAGCTCACGAGCGAGAATGAGTGCGCGAAGCCCGTAACGACGGGCCTGAGCGACACGTCCCAAACAAGTAAGATCTAGTAGCAAAGCATAACGAAGAAACAAATATTTTTATGCAGTTATGCTATAATATATTCATGAGCAGAAACAGAGTTATGCGATTGGGACTTCTTGCCGCGATGGCGGTAATTGTTATTCGCTTATTTTGTATTCAGATTGTTCAGCACGATGAATGGACCGAAAAAGCCGCCGCTCAACAAACCATGTTAAATGTCTTACCAGCCAAACGTGGCGAGATCTACATGATGGATGGTAGCGAACCTACGCCAGTCGTTATGAACGCTACAGTCTATACCGTAATCGTCGATCCAATGCTTGCTTCTCAAGAAGCCGCCACCGAAAAACTTACGCCTATCCTACAAGACAAACGTATCACCGAATGGTCCGATGTCTTCGCCGACCGCACTCGTCGCTACTATATCGTTGGCAAAAACGTCGAACGCAAAGCCGCCGAGCAAATCGCCGCATTAGATCTCACTGGCGTCTGGCTCCAGTCCAATACCAAACGCGTCTACCCCGAAGGCGAGCTCGCTTCGACCTTGCTTGGCTTCGTCAACGCCGATGGTGTGGGCCAATACGGCGTAGAAGGTTCACTCAATGACGAACTTTCCGGCACCGATGGTTTACTTAAAACCGTCAAAGATATTAATAACGTCGCACTCTCTATTGGCAATGATAATGTCAAAACTCCCGCTATTGATGGCGAAAATATCGTACTCACGATAGACAAAACATTACAATACAATGTCGAAAAAATCCTGGCCAAAAAGTCTGGCGAAATCGGTTTCCAGAATTTGAGCGCTATCGTAATGGATCCAAATAGTGGTAAAGTCCTAGCTATGGCCAATTATCCTGGCTATGATCCCGCCAACTTTGGCAACGTCAATAGCGCCGCTGATTATATTAACCACGTAGTAGAAGATCCATTTGAACCAGCCAGCGTTTGCAAAACTTTCACCTTCGCCGCCGCTACCGATTTGGGCGTCATGGATGCCGCCAAAACTTTTGCCAATTATGGCGAAATTACAATCGATGGTTGGCCCATTCGCAACGCCGAACAAGGTTCTTTCCTGCTCGGCAATCA
>CAZUNS010000158.1:0-1674 GCA_964621655.1 uncultured Candidatus Saccharibacteria bacterium
ATTTTGATAAGTTGTTTAGATATATGCACTTTGAGAATGTCGGGTGTGTTCTAGGCAAAGGTTGCGGCACGGTCAGTATGATAGATGATAAATACTATAAAGAAGCCTACGAATTAGGTAAGAATATGTAAGATGATTAGGGGACCTGAAACGCCATGCTGCAAAAATCTGCTAAGGCTTCAACAAAAAATCCCTGGAATAATCCAAGAACACCTATTATAACATACTTCGACAATCTTGTCCATGGTCGGGGCTACCAGGATCGAACTGGCGACCTCACGCCCCCCAGGCGTGCGCGCTACCACTGCGCTAAGCCCCGATAATCGCATTTTATCACGAAATCACCAATTTGGGTATCTGTAATCTGTAAATTGCACCAAAAATCTAACGCACCAGAACCCCACTAGTATAGACAGTTCACGATGCTTGCAACTTCTACAGATTTGATGTATAATATATGTAAAAGTAAGTGAGAATTACTATGACGGAACCAAAGAGATTATACAAAATCGAAAAAGGTCGCAAAATCGACGGAGTTTGTGGCGGAATTGCTGAGTATCTCAATCTTGATCCGACCGTGGTACGTGTGGTTTGGATTATGTTTTCGGCCGTTGGCGGTAGCGGGATTTTGGCGTATATCATTGCTGCGCTTGTTATGCCACGCAAAGCCGAAGTGATGAGCGAATAATTTTTGCACGATGCGCATCCTTGTAGAATATGCGCACCTGTGATATAATCAAAAATGGAAGGGTGGCCGAGTGGTTGATGGCACTGGTCTTGAAAACCAGCAAGTTAATAGCTTCGCAGGTTCGAATCCTGTCCCTTCCGCCAAGTCGATAAAAACAGACCCAAAAGGTCTATTTTTATATATTAAAATTAATCTGAAGTTGTATGATTATCAATTTACTATTCAAAATTATTGGGTCCCCATTCCTGGGGACCCAAGCAGCTTAGGGTGATGACTTACTCTGATTTGGCTGAATTTTTAAGGGTGAAACTGACTGAATGAAAAAGTCTTCATCAATACCATCTCTTTTCAAGAGAACTTTAACGAGATAGTCGCCATAATCAGGGAAACTGAAACTGGGGATATCAATCTGGACATAGTGATCGTAATAAGGATACGCAAAGCTGGCGTCGGCAGGGAAATAAGTGTCAGCATTCTTCTCGGCGAGGTTGATGGTCTCTTCAAAAAGCGTCAGAGCCCGACATTCGTCTTGGTGATTGGCGCGCTTGCTGAGCAGGATTTTTACAAAAATTGTGTCACCGCGATCGAGACTGGTGTTACTGTTGGGTTTCGAGTCTTGAGCAGACCCGAAAAACACCAATTTCAGAAAGCAACTAAAACAGAGCGGAGTGATGGCCGTAGTGATAACTCCGTCTTGGTTTCGACCAAGATTTACTGTATCGCAAAGTCGCAAGAGACCGCTAAAAAAAGGTTCGTGTTTGTGCGTACCCGCCAAAAGAGTCATAGCTTGAATGTCGCTAGTTGGCATAAAATCAGTCCTTTCTATGAGAGATGGCTAAGCTGGTAAGGTGCGATTAGCTTTATTATAGCACAGATAGGAGTACTTCGCACTTCCAATTATGGGTATTTGTGCTATAATAAAAGTATTCATAGACGTGGTACCGTAGCTCAGATGGTTAGAGCGTGGGACTCATAAGCCCAAGGTC
>CAZUNS010000159.1:0-1653 GCA_964621655.1 uncultured Candidatus Saccharibacteria bacterium
ATAGCTTCCACACGCTGCTTAACGAGATAAAGACCGAGCCCAGTGCCACCGATTTCGCGGGTTTGGGTACTATCAACGCGATAAAACTTTTGAAAAATATGCCCGAGATTGTCCGCTGGAATACCGATACCAGTATCAGCCACCGTGATTAAAACTTTGTCGCCTTCACCCTTAACTGCAACATGAATCGAGCCGCCCTCCGGGGTATACTTGACAGCATTTCCAACCAAATTCGTCACGATTTCGCGCAAAAAATCATAATCAACCGCCATGTAAATCTTCTGGGAAAGCTGCTTTTTGTCGAGAAATTTAGAACCGCCAAAGGTGTACTGAATATTTTTGTTTTTCATAGCTTCGGCCTGCTCATTGGCGATCTGGGCCACCGTCTCAACCGCATCAACGGGGATCAGATGAACATGGGCGCGGCTATCATCGAACTTCGTTACATCAAGTAAATCTTTGAATAAGTGCCCGAGATGCTGGCTAGCAGTATGTGCGGCCTCGAGATATTTGCGCGCACGATCGTCAATGGTGGCAGTTTGGGGATTAAGTGAAAGCCCAAGATAACCTTCAATTGACGCTACCGGTGTCCGCATTTCGTGGCTGGCCGTAGAAATAAACTCGGCCTGCTCGCGCTCTTCGGTGAGTTCGGTGGTAATATCACGAAAAGTAATAATACGATCGGCGTGATCATCGCCAGTAGGAATACAAACCAAATCAATCGCATAACGGCGCTCGCTCTGGGCAGAAACTAGGACATATTCACGGGTTTCAAGCCGCTGGTTGGTATAGATGGCAGTATAGAGAGTACTTTGATTGGGTTCGATGGCATTTTCGTGGTGATCTTCCAGGCGGATGATGAGCTGAAAATCTAGCCCCGTGATATTCATAGCGCTATTGTAACCAGTCATGGCGGCGGCAGCTGGATTGGCAAAAATAATCATGCCCTGGTAATTCACTACTAATACACCTTCGGCGATAAAGTCCAGCGAACGTTGCGCCAACGCGGCCGCATCAGCAGTCGAAATACTAGATTTAGCCTTCTTTTTCCTAAATAAACCCATAATTATAACCATTTTAGCACATTTTGACATAAGCAGTGAGAAAATATCGAGTCTGAGTGACGCATTATCAGCCAGAAACGCCTGCGAGACGAAGCAAAACCTAACATGCGGCAGAATTTTTAGCACAAGCGCGTGGAATTGTGATATATTTAGATTATATGAATAAGGAAGTTATTTATTTGGAGCCGGAGGATGATATCACCGATATCTTGACCAAGCTCCAACAGGCCGAACAAAAACTAGTTGCGCTAGTTCCACCGAAGAAAGCTACGATGCTAAGAAGTGCCGTAAACATGAAATTGGTGGCTCGAGTAGCTAAAGAGTGTGAAAAAGTCGTGGTAGTGGTAACTGCGGACCCTGCCATTATCAAGATGGCGATGATGGCGCGTATCCCTGTAGCAAAGACACTACAATCTCGCCCGATTGTCCCTACCGAAGAGAATATCAAGGCTGCCGAAGCGCTTGATGAAGACATTATTGATGAAGATTTAGAAGAAAAAGACATCAAAAGTAAGAAAAATGCCAAAATCGCGCCTAAGGCCCCAAATTCGGCTTCTGAGACCGCTAATGCTAAAAGTGCGGTAACACT
>CAZUNS010000160.1:0-1625 GCA_964621655.1 uncultured Candidatus Saccharibacteria bacterium
TATTATTGTATATCCCATAATACCCAGGAGAACAAAGATGCTTAGGACCGGAATACTATTAAGTAAAGCTTTACCACTTCTAGTATACTTGATGTCGAGAAGTAGACTAGATAACTTATTAATTACTTTATTAAGTACTTTATATAAGTTATTATTACTACAATCCTTGCTTTTTGTAGTAACATTATGACTATTACTAAAGTTACTTAATAATCCTTTTCTTTTTGGTCTAGCTTGTCTTTTAAGCATATTTGCCCTCCTTATGGTATTTACGACACTTTTACCCTACAGATATATCGTTTCTACTTATTAGAAAGCATCAAAAACCGGCAATGGTAGATGCTAATAAACCATTACTATATTTTGGAGGCGGTTCTTGATTCTACTTACCAAACAAAAACGACACCGCGAGGGTGTTAACGCAATCAATCGCAACAAGTGGTTTCACCAGCGGATAAACTGCCCCTTACGGTGTCGTTTATGCTGATGAAAATGTTTTTATACAAAATATCGACCACTTGTTTTCTTAAATTGATTTGCGTTAACATATTCATTATACCATACAAAAAATTTTTGTGTAAAGTTTTTACTTTATTGCCGACAAAAGTCACAATCCCAACAATAACCAAACAAATCCTAACGAAATCACTATAAGATCTTACCATTTTTCCTTCCTACTTATGCTTGCCAAGCCCAAAAAGGTTTGCTATTATAGATAAGTTACTAAGAGTTAGGTCGATTGGCTTTATATGCTAGCTTTGTAGTAACGCAATTTAAACAGGAGAATGGATGCGTAATAAACCAAAACGTCCTAGTCTGCAGCATCGCGAAAAGAATTTTCCGCCTGCACCTTGGCAAGAATTTATCGAGCTTGAGCCGAAATTCTAGTTTTATACGCTTTAAGCCCCACTTCATTATGAATTGGGGCTTTTCTGATGTTTTAAATTAGCGTACTAGCTACTTTTTAGTCTCGGTTTTCTTCTCGACTTTAATTCCCTTTGCTTCCAACCGCTTATTAATCTCGGCGCGAAGCTTATCTAGGAACTGCTCAGTAGTAATACTTTGACCATCATTGTCTTCTTTGCGCTGACCGACGAAGGTATCTTCTACATAGAAGCAAGGTGTGAAGTCGGCGCCAATCTGGCTAGCCATCGCATCATCGAAGTCGATCTTTTTCTGTACTGCGTCGCTACTCATGTCTTCACGGAATTTAGCTAAGTCGCCAACACCGTTGCTCGCTGTGATAAAGTATTGCTCAAGTTGGTCTTGGCGCGTCTGGCCTTCGGAATAGAACCATTCACTTTGATTAGAGAATAGTAAATCTTTGTATTCTTTCCAATAGCCTTGAATTGCAGCAGCATTAGCAGCAGCGGCCGCAGCAGTGGCATTGCTATGCCCGGTGAGATAAGTGTGCCGGAAAACTACCGCTAGATTATCACCATATTCTTCGACTAGATCATTGATATAAGGATTCATTGGCGCACAAGCCGTACATTGATAATTGCCATACTGATACATGACTACGGGTGCGTCGGGATTGCCTTCGATGTTTTCGGCTAGAAAACCGTTATCTTCGTTGGCGGCGACGATGGTAGACGCGTCGTAGGCGTTGTAATTTGACTTGG
>CAZUNS010000161.1:0-1570 GCA_964621655.1 uncultured Candidatus Saccharibacteria bacterium
ACACGCGTTCCAGGCGTGCTCCTTAAACCACTCGGACACACTTCCGTATGTCATAATTATAGCATGAGATATAACTTTAGGGAAGTTCAAAGCTTTGGCTTGAACTAAAAACTGAACTGAAAACTTAGCTCAAAACAAAAACCTTAAACATTAGCTCAAAAGAAATTCTAGCTATTAGCAAGATTTGAAGTCACGGCGTAAATCGCAACTATTAACAGAAGAACTAAAATTATGATTCCAGCAATGATGTTTTTGCGGGTTAAGATTTTGGTAGGTTTGGGCGTAGATTGTGATGAC
The DNA here is from genome assembly GCA_964621655.1 of uncultured Candidatus Saccharibacteria bacterium. GTDB lineage: Bacteria > Patescibacteriota > Saccharimonadia > Saccharimonadales > Saccharimonadaceae > Nanosyncoccus. The sequence goes on from CAZUNS010000161.1 coordinate 298, forward strand.
GTATCCGTTGGTGTAGCGGAAGGCGGAATAACGGTTGGTGCGGGTTTGCGTTTGGGGCTAGATTTAGTATTGCTCATATTGAAATAATTATAACATTATTTTCGGTTATCTTTATAAAAACTATAAACAAAAGCGTTAGAAAAGGCTTGGTGTAGAAGATTTTTATGCTAAAATAAAATTAAGTAAGTGTGGGCAAATAATTTAGGAAGGAAGTTTAGGAGGTGCCCGATGCAAGAAAATAAAAAATCCAAAAGTAAGACTAAATATATTTTTGTAACTGGTGGTGTTTTGTCGGGCGTAGGTAAGGGAATTACTGCGGCATCGATTGGGGCGATTTTGAAGGCGCAAGGTTATAAAGTTTCGATCCAAAAATGTGATCCATATCTAAATGTAGATGCTGGTTTGCTAAATCCGGTCGAGCACGGAGAATGTTTTGTCACGCATGATGGCAAAGAGACTGATCTGGATCTCGGGCATTATGAGCGATTCCTGGACTTTGAGACGAATAAGTTTTCTAGTGTTCTATCGGGGGCTTTGTATCAAGAGCTGATTGATAAAGAGCGCAACGGTGGATTTCATGGTAAGACGGTGCAGATGGTGCCGCATTTTACTAATCTCGTGCAGGAAAAGATTGAGAAAGCTAGTATTGGTAGTGATATTCATATTGTGGAAATTGGTGGTACGGTGGGCGATTACGAAGGCTTGAGTTTTATCGAAGCAATTCGGCTTTTTGCTAATCGGGTAGGGCGTAGAAATTGTTTGTATGTGCATGTGGTGTATGTTCCATGGATTAATACGTCGAAAGAATTAAAGACAAAGCCGGCGCAAAATGCGCTAAAAGATTTGCGTGGGTTTGGGATTATCCCGGATGTAGTGGTTTGCCGGACTGAGAGGCCGGCGCCGCGTTCGATTTGCGAAAAGATCGCAGCTTTCTCGGGTATTGAAAATCGGGCGGTTTTGAACTTGCCGGATATTGAATCGGTTTATGATGTGCCGTTTAATGTGCTTAAATCTGGTGTAATTGAGATTTTGGACGAATTTACTGGTAGCACGAAGGAGCCAGACATGTCACGTTGGCTAGAATTTTCAAAACTCCGCGGCAAAAAACCACGGAAGAAGGTAAAGATTGGCTTAGTGGCAAAATATGTTGGAAACGAAGACGCTTATATCTGTGTAACAGAAGCGCTTAAGGCAGCGGCGACATGGGAAGGCGTGGGGCTGGAGATAGAATGGATTAATGCCGAAGAGGCTACTGATGCCGACTTTGCCAAAG
>CAZUNS010000162.1:0-1509 GCA_964621655.1 uncultured Candidatus Saccharibacteria bacterium
GCGCCACTCGGCGTAGCACGCATCTCTGGATCGCGAGTTAAATTACCGGTAATAAAAGCTTTTGCAAATCCTCGCATTATTGTTGCTCCTCGTTATCATTATTCTCGCCATGTGGTTTGCGCGCGGCCTGCTTGGCTTCGTATTTAAGTTTACGCTCATCCACTGAGACTAATAGATAACGCAAGATCTCGTCGGTAATGTTCAAAACACCTTCGATCTTCTTAGGAGCATCAGCTGGCAACTCAATTTCGTAGTAGCAATACACTGCAAAATCTTGACCTTTGACGCTATAGGCTAAATGCTTCTTGCCGTCATTGACTTCTTTGGTAATTTTACCACCATTTTTCTCGATCAATTCCTTGACCTTGGCGGTAGTTGACTCAAGATTCATTTCCAAATCAGGATGAATCAAGAGCGAAAGCTCGTAATTTCTCATTACAACTCCTTTGGTTAAAGCAAGCACGGCTCCAACACCTGCTCACTGAGTTAATATACCTAATAAATATAGCATACTTTCCGCTCTTTGACAAGGTATCATTATTGAGTTTACCGCGTAAACCCAACTCCTACTATACATTCTGTCAATAGTGTAGTATAATGCAAACACTATAAAGTACCTTACATTACGAAAGGAATGAGAGACGTGCAAACTCCACCACGCGACAAACTCGAGCCATCAGCCCCATCCGACCACACCGTTAACCAACCCGCCACCAATCGACACTGCGCATCCATCGTCTTCGCCTACTGCACCTTTTCCTTGGATAGTGTCCGCGAAGTTCTCTGCATCAACCGTCAGCAATATCAGAATCCCATCATGTATTTAGATTTCCCCACCCAGATTTGGAAAAAGGAATATTCGAATAATCGTTCTCGGCATCGCATAGACTGGCAGCCCGACGCTAACCATCTGGTGGATCCAGGTGTCGCTCGGCTTGATGGTCTCTACTACGATTCGGCTATCCAGATTTGCCCAGGTCGCGCGATCGACCGTGGCGAAATACCAATTTTCTGCCCCTGCGCACTCGAGCGCGCCAGCCATGTCATCGCCAAAGCCACATGGCACATCATTGGTCTGGACGACAATGCCTATCACCACGAACAAATCGCAGGGCGTCTCGATGCTCAATATCTGCAAGAAATCTGCCAGAGCTTCAAAGCCACACTTTTTTATCGCGCCGCCAGCCGTTCTTTCCCGCGCGGAGCCGATTATTGGATTCTCCCACTCTCTTCCTACCATCATCCCCAGCCGTAAAAGACTGGGGATTTTTAAATCTTATTTTATTCCGATTTGCCGCCGCCATTAGCTAGCTGGTCAAATTCTTCAATCGAAGTAATCAAAACATCTCGCGGCTTATGACCATTAGCTGGCCCAATCACACCAATTTCTTCTAGCCAAATTGCTAAGCCGGAGACAAATCCATGCCCTTTGCCCAGCCAAGTCTGCAAACTCGCCGTAGAAAACTTACCGTTACGCAAAGTCACTTCAATCGCCTTGCGCACCACTGG